>CAMGCA010000272.1 GCA_946011705.1 uncultured Clostridia bacterium
CAGCCAGCCAGCCTGCATCGCTCCCGGCACCCAGCAGAACAGCGGTCTGACCTTCGACTTCAGCAAGTGGACGCTGACGGCCTATGAGCGTGTCATGTCCAACTCGCAGATCTGGATCGGCTTTAAGAACGCCATGATCTACTCCGTCCTCTTTACCATCATTTCTGTCACGGTGACGCTGCTGGCAGCCTACCCCATGTCCCGCCCGGACTTCAAGGGCAAGGGCTTCTTCAACGTCATGTTCGTCATCACCATGTTCTTTGGCGGCGGTCTGATTCCCACCTACCTGCTCATCAGCGATCTGGGAATGCTGGACACCATCTGGGCCATCCTGATTCCCGGCGCGTTCAGCGTTTGGAACATGATCATTGCCCGTACCTACTACATGGGCATTCCCCATGATATGCAGGAGGCCGCCGAAATCGACGGCGCTTCCGAAATGGTCTACTTCTTCAAAATCTTGCTGCCGCTGTGTATGCCCATCATTGCTACCATCGCCATGTGGCAGTTCGTGGGTATGTGGAACAGCTACTTTGACGCCATGATCTACCTGAACGACGCGGCAAAGCAGCCCCTGCAGCTGGTGCTGCGGGCCATTCTGATTCAGAGCCAGCCGGAACCCGGCATGGTTTCCGATATGCAGAGTACCGCTGCCCGGGCGCAGCTGGCTGAGCTTCTGAAGTACGCCACCATCATCATCTCCAGCGTTCCCCTGATGATCCTTTATCCCTTCTTCCAGAAGTATTTTGACAGCGGCATTATGGCAGGTGCCGTGAAGGGATAATCCGAAATTTCTGAATCGTAAAGGAGAAGAACAATGCGTAAATTTCCAACACTGATGTCACTGGCACTGGCAGTGTTTCTGACTATGTCCCTGCTGGCCGGCTGCGGCGGCAAGGGCGGCGTAGGCGGCGCTTCCGCCGGTCTGGATGTTGATCCCGCAACCCTGCAGTTCCCTCTGGCAGAAACCGCCACCATCAAGGGCCTGACCAACTTCCCCGCCGGCACCGAGTCCGAGCCCAACAACCGCACCATCTTCAAGCGGCTGGAGGAGCAGACCAACGTCCATGTGGAGTGGAAAACCATTCAGGGCGACCAGTGGGGCGAGAAGATTGCGCTTGAAATGGCCAATGTCAAAACCCTGCCCGATTTCGTGTTCAACGCCGGTTTTGGCGATACCGATCTGCTGAAATACGCCAAGCAGGGCGTTATCATCAATCTGGAGGAGTACATCGACAAGTACATGCCCAACCTGTGCAAGGTCTTTGAGCAGGCTCCTGAGTACAAAGCCATGTGCACCGACGAAAACGGCCACATCTGGGCGCTGCCCTGGATTGAGCAGCTGGGCTACGAAAAGACCGCCATCCAGACCGTGGGCAACATGAGCTTCATCAATACCGCATGGCTGGATTACCTGAAACTGGAAATGCCCACCACCGTAGACGAGTTTGAGCAGGTGCTGATTGCCTTCCGGGACAACGCTGCCGACCTCAAGTCCCACTTCGGTATCGAGGGCGATATCATCCCCATGTCTTGCATTATGAACGACGGCGACCAGGATCCCTGCATTCTGATCAACGGTTTCGGCGAAGGCTACGGCGATCCCGACCGGGGCCGTCATATCGCGGTAACCGACGAAAAGGAAGTTATCTGTGTTGCCAATACCGAAGGTTTTAAGAAGGGCATCGCATGGCTCCATGAACTGTATGCCCAGGGCTTGATCGACCCTGAAGCCTTTACCCAAGAGTGGTCCACTTACGTTGCCAAAGGCAAGTCCGGCCGCTACGGTGTCTGCTTCTCCTGGGATGTAGCCAATATCGCGTCTCTGGAGGGCTGGGAGCCTCTGCCCGCACTGACCGCCGACGTTACGAACATCACACCTCAGAATGGTTCCTACACCTCCGGCTTTGACCGCGGCCGCTGCGTGGTGACTGCTGCCGCCAGCAATCCCGCTCTTGTCTGCGCATGGCTGGATCAGATGTACGATCCCATCCAGTCTCCTCAGAACAACTGGGGTACCTATGGCGAGGATGATGATTTCGACATCTTTGAAATGGGCACCAATGCCAATGGCGAGCCCATGCTGCAGCACGCGCCTCTGGGCGATGCCTCCCCTGTGGAAGTCCGGGAAGCTGAGAGCGTCAACGGCCCCCTCGCCATTCTGGACAGCTACTACGGCGTGTATGTCACCTGCCCCGATGACGCCCAGTATCGTCTGGACTGGATCAAGGACATCTACACTCCTGACATGAACCACAAGTATGTTTACCCCAATGTGTTCATGAGCGCCGAGGATACCAAGAAGATTTCCGATCTGTCGGCGGACATCTCCAAGTGCATCAATACCGCCAAGGCAGACTGGGTCATGAACGGCTTTACCGATGCGGACTGGGATAAGCTGCAGTCTGATCTGGATGCCTATGGCCTGAAGGACTATCTGGCGATCTTCCAGAAATATCTCGATGCCTACTACGCATGACTTCCCCATCCCTGCCCCCAATTGGGGGCAGGGAACGAACACTATCTTCTGTGTTTTGACGAAAACCTGCGCTGTCCGGATTTTTGTCAATGCACAGAAACTCTTCTGTGCACCTGCACCCGAAAGGAGCATTTCTATGACCAGTAAAAAATTACAGCGCGCCCGGGATTTTGAGAAAAAATACAGCCCCTATGTGGCTTCGGAGCTGCCCAGCTTCCATGTCACTGCCCCCATCGGCTGGATCAACGATCCCAACGGCTTTGCCCCCTACAAAGGGGAGTACCAGCTGTTTTATCAATACCATCCCTACGATGTGAAGTGGGGTCCCATGCACTGGGGTCATGTGAAAACCACGGATTTTGTGAAGTGGGAGCGTCTGCCTGCTGCTCTGGCTCCGGACATGGATTACGACAAGGACGGCTGCTTCTCCGGCGGCGCTGTGGAAATGCCAGACGGACGGCACCTGCTGATGTATACCGGTGTTCGCAATGTGCGCCGGAAGAACGGCAAGGTGGAGAGCTTCCAGACCCAGTGCATCGCCATCGGCGACGGTGTAAACTACGAGAAATACGAAGCAAATCCGGTCATCCGTACCGAGGACATCCCGGAAGGCGGCAGTGTCCATGATTTCCGTGACCCCAAAATCTGGCGGGAGGACGGGATGTACTACATGGTGGTGGGCAACCGCACCCCGGACACCAGCGGCAGCATCCTGTATTTCAAGAGCGAGGACGCCATTGCCTGGGAGTATATCAACAAGCTGGCTTCCTGCCATAACCAGTACGGCAAGATGTGGGAATGCCCGGACTTTTTCCAGTTGGATGGCAAGTATGTCCTGCTGACCAGTCCCCAGGAGATGAACGCGGTGGGCTTGGAGTTCCATCCCGGCAACGCCAATGTGTGCATCATCGGTGAGCTGAATGAGCAGAAAAATCATTTGCTCCGGGACAATGTGCAGGCCATCGACTACGGTCTTGACTTCTACGCTCCCCAGCC
>CAMGCA010000273.1 GCA_946011705.1 uncultured Clostridia bacterium
GGGGGATCAGGTGCATTAGTGCTTCGCCGCGGGAGTAGTCCGGCAGCCGCGGGTCAGACAGCTTTGTTCGGTTCATAAACACACCTCACTTTTTTGTGTCATTACCATACCACAAACCGGGGAAAAAGCTACCTACTGCTGCATTCTACACTCTATCACGGGGAGACAGACCAATTCTACCGGCGGTAGAGTGGGATTTGGGGTTGACAAATGTGCGTCAATAGCATACAATAGCCCCATTACGGCTGAGGTTGCGGAAATCATCAGTACCGGTTCGGTCAGGCAATTGCCGAATCAGGGAAAGGGACTTTCGCCGAAGGTTATATCTGATGCCAAACGGGTATTTCCTGGGGCCGCGAAGAATATGCCCGGAACTGTCCTCCTGCTGGATGTTGTGCTGCCGGGATAAACCATGCGTTTTCCCTGTGCCCAGCGCACAGGGCTTTTTATTTGCTTGGAAAGAGGTAGAATTATGAAAAAGACACCGTTTCTGACACTGGATAAGGCGCGGGAAATCATCGCACAGATCCCCACGCCCTTCCATATTTACGACGAGGCCGGTATCCGGGCCAACGCCCGAGCGCTGAAGAAGGCCTTCGCCTGGAACAAGGGCTACCGGGAGTATTTCGCCGTGAAGGCCACCCCCAACCCCTATATCATTCAAATTCTCAAAGAGGAGGGCTGCGGCTGCGACTGCGCCTCTTACGCCGAGCTTCTGCTTGCCCAGGCTGTGGGCTGCACCGGCCACGACGTGATGTTCTCCTCCAACGTGACCCCGGAGAAGGATCTGCGCACGGACTATGAGATGGGCGCTTACAGCAATGTGGACTATGACACCAAAGTGGCTTTTCTGGCTAACAGTGATGACGGCAAGGTGCCGGAGACGGTATGTCTGCGGTATAACCCCGGCGGCTCCTTCTCGCTGGGAAACACCATCATGGATATGCCCCGGGATGCCAAGTACGGCATGACGGAGGATCAGATGGCGGGTGCCATCCTGCGCCTGATGAAGCTGGGCACGAAGCATTTCGGTATCCACGCCTTCCTGGCCTCCAACACCACCCAGAACGGCTATTATCCGGAGCTTGCCAGCCAGCTGTTCCGCCTGGCTGTCCGGCTGCGCAACGCCACCGGCTGCCACTTCTCCTTTATCAACCTCTCCGGCGGCGTGGGTGTTGACTACCGCCCCGAGCAGCCTGCCAGCGACATTGCTTTCATTGGAGAAGGCGTCCGCCAGCAGTATGAGGAGATTCTGACCCCTCAGGGTATGGACGACATTGCTATCTTTACCGAGCTGGGCCGGTTTATGCTGGCGCCTTACGGCCACCTGATTTCCACGGTTCTGCACCAGAAGCACATCTACCGGGAGTACATCGGTCTGGATGCCTGCGCGGCCAACCTGATGCGCCCGGCCATGTATGGCGCGTACCATCATATTACTGTGCTGGGCAAGGAGGACGCCATCCTGGATCACGTTTACGACGTGACCGGCGGTCTGTGCGAGAACAACGACAAATTCGCCATCGAGCGCAGCCTGCCGGAAATCGAAATCGGGGACATCCTGTGCATCCACGACACCGGCGCTCACGGATTCTCAATGGGCTACAACTACAACGGCAAGCTCCGCTCCGCCGAGGTGCTCCTCAAATCCGACGGCAGCTTCAAGCTGATCCGCCGGGCGGAGACGGTTCAGGATTATTTCGCCACTTTCGACTGTACGGAGTTCACATTTACCGAATAATTGTGCATAGTGCACAATGATGTCGGGAGATATTTGACGCGCGGCAGACAAAATAACGATAAAAATTCATACTTTTCCTTGCGGGTTGTGCTATAATATTCATGACTGGGGGGCACGAAGGCCCCCGCACTGGGACCGTAAAGGAGTAGGCGATGAACAGTATCTTATTTTTCCTGACACCGAAAGCGATGTGCGCTTATCTGCACGATGATTTTACCATTCGACAGGCTCTGGAAAAGATGGAGGCCTCCGGCTACGCGGCCCTGCCCATCCTGAACCGGCGGGGCGAGTACCGGGGGACGCTGACCGAGGGGGATCTATTGTGGGCGCTGAAAAATATGTGTTATATGGATATGCGGCAGGCAGAAGCCCGGCGGATTATGGAGATTTCCCGCCGGAAGGATAACGTCCCCGTCCGCATTACCGCGTCCATGCACGATCTGATCGACCGGGCGTCCAATCAGAATTTTGTTCCCGTGGTGGATGACTATGGTGCGTTTATCGGCCTGATCACCCGCAAGGCCATCATTCAGTACTGCCGTGACCAGCTGTTTACCGAAGACTAAGGCTACATAGAAACCTCCCGCTTTCCGTACTTGGAAGGCGGGAGATTTTTTCGTTAAGGCTTCAAATACTGTTCCCACCGGAAGGCTTCCGTGGAATTTTTCAGCCCGTAGGCCTCCCGGATGGCCCGGGAAAGGCAGCGCAGCTTTGCCTGCATTGTTGAAGAGCGGAATAGATTTTCGTTCCCATCGTACATGGCGCATTCCATAATCCGCGCCCGGTCTTCCTTGGGAAAGCTCATGGAATAGGTATCGATAAAAGAGCGCTTGTCCGGCTGCAGATATTCGTCGCCGCTGCGGTTCTGATTGGCGTTGTAGTCCAGATCATAGGTAAACCCGGCGGGATTCAATGCTTCCCAGTGGTCAAGAGCGGTGCTGTCCGTGAGTAGCCGGGTTTCCATCACATGATACAGCTCGTGATACAGCGCCCTCTCGGCGTAGGCCCCCACAGCGATGGTAATATAGGTACTGCTGCCTTGACAGAATTGCACGCCGGTGGCTTTTTCCAGACTGCCGGACTCCGGGGAACCCTGGATGCTCCGCACCAGGCAGATGGTCAGATCGGAAAAATGCTCCTTGATTCCCGCCAGTATTTCCGGCGGGTACCAGGAAAGCCGCTGGTCAAGCTCCGAAAGCTCCCGGGAGAGCACCGGGGCCAGATACTCAGGCTGGAATTCGTAATCCCAGGGCATCACGCCCAGGGGATCATCCCAGATCAGCACCTGAATCCCGTATTTTTCGCCGATCTGGGCGGCTTCCGTTTTACACCGGGCCAGCGCGGCGATGTCCGGGGCATCCGCGGTATATCGCGGTCCCACATAGCGCTGTGTGTCGCCGGTGCAGCTGGCATCGGCGCAGATGTCCCACCGGCAGAGAATGCCGCCGCCTTCCCCATCGTTCAGCAGGAGAAAAACGGAATCTTCTTCCCAGGCAGCCAGGGAAACAAACGTATAATCCCCCTCAATGGTGAGACTGGCCACCCGCAGGCCGCTGTCCAGGGCATAGCAGTCCAAGGTAGGGGACTGCCGCTGAGACACGGTGAGCACCCGCCGTTGGTTATCCAGATAATAGCAGCTTGCGTAGATATCACCGGGGGTCAGCAGCCACGGCGCTTCATCGGCCTGCCCGAACAGCTGGAGCCAGACAGGGCCGTCGGGGACGCC
>CAMGCA010000274.1 GCA_946011705.1 uncultured Clostridia bacterium
TTTCGCTTTCCCTATGTACGAATTGACGAAATGATTTCTTAGTGAGACAGCCCCTTTGCTATGCTTCCGCGTCCTCCGCTTCCATTTCTTTCAGAAGCTTCCTGTCCTGCTTGGAGGACAGGTCCAGCTTTTCGTACATATCCGGTCTGCGTGCCCGGGTGCGGCGCAGGGACTGCTTTCTGCGCCACTGGCGCACCTTCTCATGGTTGCCTGAGGTGAGAATCTCCGGGATAGCCCTGCCATGCCAAATTGCGGGACGGGTATACTGGGGATATTCCAGGAGGCCGTTAAAATGGCTTTCGTCCTCAAAGCACTCCGGGTCGGCAAGGACACCGGGCACCATGCGGCACACCGCGTCCGTCACCGCCATGGCTGCGATTTCACCGCCGGTGAGAACGAAATCTCCCAGAGAGATTTCCTCGTCCACACATTCGTCAATGAACCGCTGGTCGATGCCCTCGTAGTGTCCGCAGACCAGAATCAGATTCTCCATCTGACTCAAGCGGATGGCGTCCGCCTGCCGGAAGGTGTGCCCGCAGGGGGACAGATAGATGGTGTGCACCGGGCCGCCGGCCTCGTCGCAGACCGCCTCCCAGCAGCGGTACAGCGGATCCGCGGTCATCACCGCTCCCCTGCCCCCGCCGTAGGGATAATCGTCCACCTGATTCTGCTTATTGGCGGTGTAGTCCCGGATCTGGTGGGTGTCAATCTGAATGTAGCCCCGTTCCTGGGCCCGACCCAGAATGCTCTCGCTGAGTACATCCCCCAGAGTCTCCGGGAACAGAGTCATGATGTCAATTCTCATCGCTGCGCATCCCTTCGATCAACCGAACCTGCATGGTATTGTTTTCCATGTCGGTGGACAGGATGAACTGCTTGACGGCAGGGATCATATATTCATGCTCCCCACGCACCACATAGACCGCATTGCCTGGATAGTCCAGCACCTCCCGGATGGTGCCGATGTTCTCGCCCTCCGCGTAAACCTCCACACCGATCAGTTCAGCGGCGAAGATCACCTCGCCGTCAATATCCTCCCGGTACAGCTCCAGCACCTTTCCCCGGAGCTTCGGGGCATCCTCCATGGTGTCAACACCGGAAAGCTTTACCAGATTGCAGGTCTTCTGCACCCGGACGGACTCCATCTCATAGTCCTTGCCCCCAATGCGGCAGCGGTCAAACTCGCACAGCATTTCCGGGGCGTCCAGCCAGCAGAGCACCTTTACTTCCCCACGAACGCCGTGGGTGTTGACGATCTCACCGGCTTCGATAAATTGGAGTTTCATAGTCGCTCACGCTCCTAATTCAAACATTTTCTCTTCACAATCGTCTAACAATAGACAGATACCGAGTGCCCCCCAATGGTGTAACGATTACCGTCATCTCCGTAACGCATTGTCCGCCCGCACTGCGGGCACGAAAAATGCGTGACGAAATCGTCACGCATCCTCGTTTAATCCACGATTTCGACCGTGACCTTCTCGCCAGTGCGCTGGGCAACAGTCTTAATGATGGTACGGATTTCCTTGGCGATCCGTCCCTGGCGGCCGATCACCTTGCCCATGTCGCCCTCCGCGACACGCAGCTCCAGTACCTTCCCGTCATCGCCATCGACTTCGGTTACGGTGACCGCCTCAGGATCATCCACCAGATTTTTTGCCATGTACAGCAAAAGTTCTTTCATGCGGGATTCTCCTTTGGGATCTTACAGAACGCCAGCACTCTTCAGCAGGCCACGGACGGTATCGGTGGGCTGTGCGCCGTTCTTGATCCAGTTCTGAGCCTTCTCGGCATCCACGGTGATAGTGGCGGGCTGGGTCAGGGGGTTGTAAGTGCCAATCTCCTCGATGCAGCGGCCATCACGGGGAGAACGGGAGTCAGCAACGACAATACGGTAGTAAGGAGCCTTCTTAGCGCCCATTCTTCTCAGTCTGATCTTAACCATGAGAGTTCACCTCCAAAAATATTCTAAAATCTATATCGCAAAGCAATTTGCTTTCAGCGAACCTGTTCAGAAGCCAGGGAAGCCCCCGCCAAAGCCGCCCATGCGGCCCATGCGCTTCATTTTCTTCCCCGCGCCGGGGCCGGAGAACTGCTTGATGAGCTTTCGCATCTGCTCAAAGGATTTTAGGAGCTTATTCACGTCCTCCACACGGACGCCAGCACCGGCGGCAATGCGCTTTTTGCGGCTGGCGCCGATAATCTCTGGCTTCTCCCGCTCCTTGGGGGTCATGGACAGGATGATGGCCTCGGTGTGGGCCATGGCCTTTTCATCCAGCTTCACACCCTTCAGGTTGGCGCCGCCGGGCATCTGGGCCAGAATCTCCTCCATGGAACCCATGGACTTCATCTGCACCATCTGGTCGTAGAAGTCCTGTAAGGTAAATTTGTTAGTCTTGAGCTTCTTCTCCATATCGGCGGCCTTTTTGGCGTCGTAAGCCTTCTCCGCCTTCTCGATGAGGGTCAGCATATCGCCCATGCCGAGAATCCGGCTGGCCATGCGGTCGGGATGGAAAGCCTCGATATCCTCCAGCTTTTCCCCCAACCCCGCCACATTCACGCCCATCCCGGGCATCCCCTCTCCTGACAGGCCCGCGCCGCCCCGGGCATCGCCGTCCAATTTACTCAGCATGACGGAATCGATGTCCAGCCACTCGTTGAAGCTCTGGGCCGCGTTCACCGCGTCCTGGCCGGTCATGGCATCCACCACCAGCATGATCTCGTCGGGCTTGACGGCAGCCTTGATGTTTTTCAGCTCATTCATCAAAGCCTCGTCCACATGCAGACGACCGGCGGTATCCAGAAATACCATGTCATAGCCCCGCTGACGGGCGTAGAGGACGGCTTCCTTTGCCGTCTGCACCGGGTCCTGGGTGCCCTTCTCAAATACCGGGATGCCCAGCTTCTCGCCGCAGACCTTCAGCTGCTGGATGGCGGCGGGACGGTAGATATCGCAGGCAACCAGCAGAGGGTTTCTGCCCTGCCGCTTTTGCAGACCAGCCAGCTTGGAGCCGTTGGTGGTTTTACCGGCACCTTGCAAGCCCACCAGCATGACCACCGTGGGGCCGTTGGGATTGATGGTCAGGTTCTTGGTATCGCTGCCCATGAGCTTGCACAGCTCCTCATTGACGATCTTCACGATCATCTGGGCAGGGGTGAGAGATTCCAGCACGTCGGTGCCCACGCAGCGCTCCGTCACAGCCTTGGTGAAGTCCTTGACCACCTTATAGCTGACGTCCGCTTCCAGCAGCGCCATGCGAATTTCCCGCATAGCCTCCTTCACATCGGCTTCCTTCAGGCGGCCCTTGCCGCGAAGCTTTTTGAAGGTGGCGGAAATTTTTTCGGTTAAGCCTTCAAATGCCATGGTTTACTCCTTCAGTGCCTGTGCCGCGGCGGAAATACGCCGGGCCACCGCGCAACAGGACGAGACGCAAGTACAAACCACCTCCGACCCCACGA
>CAMGCA010000275.1 GCA_946011705.1 uncultured Clostridia bacterium
GGCGTGGCGGTGGGCTACGCGGACATGGTCCGCCAAATCCAGGCGCCATGCCAGATGGACTTCATGTGGCTGGCCTCCTACTCCGGCGCCAACTCCACCGGCAAAATGCTGGTGCGGCAGGACGTGACCGCGGACATCGAAGGCCGTCATGTGCTGATTCTGGAGGACATTTTCGACACCGGCAACTCTCTGGAATTCACCGTAAATCATCTGAAGGAAAAGAACCCCGCTTCCATCAAAATCTGCACTCTGCTGGATAAACCCGAGCGCCGCCGCCCCGGGGTGACGCTGCAGGCGGATTATGTGGGCTTCACCATTCCCAACGCGTTTGTGGTGGGCTACGGCCTGGATTACAACGAAAAATACCGGAATCTGCCCTATGTGGGCATCCTGAAGCCGGAAGTATATACAAAGTAAGGAGAACCCAATTGAAGAATCGTAGAATTATCCCGATGATTGTGTATCTGGTGCTGCTCATCGCGGTGTTTTCCTGGGCCAGCGGCCTGTTCACCCAGAGTCAGGATCAGATACCCTATTCCGAAGTGATAAAGCTGTTCCGGAATCAACAGGTCAAGTCCTTTGAGGTGGACGGCAATGTGATCACCATGAATCTGTACCAGCCCTACGCCGGGCAGACCACGGTGACGGCTACCCTTGCCGATACAGACCGGTTCCGCACGGAAATGGAAGATACGCTGGAAGCCCAGCTGGATGACGGCGTGCTGGAATATTACCACTTCCGTCCGGAAAAGGCGGCCTCCGCCTATGACCTGATTCTGCCGTTGCTGATTGTGGGGCTGGTGCTGCTGTTTGCCTGGGGCTTTATGATGGGCCGGGCCAACAACAGCAATCCTCTGAATAACTTCGGCAAAGCCCGCACGGTGCTGGGCGTGCCCGACGGCAAGAAGGTCACCTTTGCGGATGTTGCCGGTGCGGATGAGGAAAAGGAAGAATTGCAGGAAGTTGTGGACTTCCTGAAAAACCCCGAAAAATTCACCGAGATCGGTGCCCGGATTCCCCACGGCCTGCTGTTGGTGGGCCCTCCCGGTACCGGCAAGACCCTGCTTGCCCGGGCTGTGGCAGGCGAGGCCGGGGTGCAGTTCCTGTCCATTTCCGGCTCCGACTTTGTGGAAATGTATGTGGGCGTGGGCGCAAGCCGTGTCCGGGATCTGTTCGAGCAGGCCAAGAAAATTGCCCCCGCCATTGTGTTCATCGATGAAATCGACGCGGTGGGCCGCAAGCGCGGTTCGGGCCTGGGCGGCGGACACGACGAAAAGGAGCAGACCCTGAACCAGCTGTTGGTGGAGATGGATGGTTTCTCCCGCACCGAGGGTGTCATCGTACTGGCTGCCACCAACCGCCCGGATATTCTGGACCCGGCACTGCTTCGTCCCGGACGGTTTGACCGGCAGATTCAGGTGGGCCGTCCCGATGTGAAGGGCCGTGAGGATATCCTCAAGGTTCACGCAAAGGATAAAAAGCTGGACGCTTCCGTGAACCTGAAAACCGTTGCCCGCTCCACCGCCGGCTTCACCGGCGCGGATTTGAGTAACCTCCTCAACGAGGCCGCCATCCTTGCCGCCCGGGAAAACCGCCCGGTACTGAACATGGAGGATCTCAACGAGGCCCTGATGAAGATCACCGCTGGCCCCGCGAAAAAAAGCCGTGTCCAGACTCGGAAGGACTTGAAGGAGACGGCCATCCACGAGGCTGGCCACGCTGTTGCCATGTACCACCTGCCTACCCATGACCCGGTGCGGCACATTACCATCATTCCCCGGGGCCAGTCCCTGGGTTCCACCTGGAGTCTTCCCCGGGACGATTCCTCCAACCTGACCCGGAATCAGATGTACGAGCAGATTATCTCTCTGCTGGGCGGCCGGGTGGCGGCGGCGCTGTTCAGCGGCGATATTTCCGAAGGCGCTTCCCACGACATCGACCGGGCCACAAAGCTGGCCCGTGACATGGTAGCCCGCTACGGAATGTGCGAGAAGCTGGGCACCGTTTCCTATCTGGACGGCGGCGAGGTCTTCATCGGACGGGATTACCAGACCACCAAGAGCTATTCCGAAAAGGTGGCTGGCACCATCGATGATGAGGTCAAGGCCCTGATCGACCGGGCCTACGCCCACTGCAAGAACATTCTGACGGAAAACGCCGACAAGCTGAATGCTGTGGTGGATTTCCTGATGGAGCACGAATCCATGACCGGTGAGCAGTTCGAGGCCGTCATGCAGGGCAAAGCCGCGGGGGACGCTTCCGCCACCGCCATGTTCGACGGCTTTGAGGCGCCGGAAAAGACAGAAGAAGCAGAATAGAAGAAGATATGATTAATATTTGCTTATTCGTGATTGGTTTGATTGCTCTTTTCTTTGGAATCAAGGATAAACTCAAGTATCTGATTGTAATCGGTACTGTTCTCATGGCATTAGGATTATTCTCTGCTTATGTTGATTATAGAACCTTCGGAACATGGGGTATCGATAACCATAGAATACCGTTCACAATTGATCACATGATTCGATGATTGATATTATCCGTGCGCCTGAAGTAATGACTCTTCAGGCGCATTTGTCTTTATGTGCGTATTGGCGATGTGTTGCGATGCCGATCGTACAGGAAGGTCTCTCAAAAGAAATACTCGCCCGTGCTGGATACTACAGTGTCCAGACACGGTACGAGCATGTGTACTTATGCGATTGAACCGCCGTGTACCGAACGGTACGCACGGTGGTGTGAGAGGAGGCTACTCAACGAATGGGTAGCCTCCTACTTTATATTTGACTGTCTTACGAACACCCCGCGAATTCGGCAGGGGCGTTTTCAGTTAAATTGCATACAACAGCACCGCAAAATATTGCAGCACCGCGCCGATTACCACGAAAATGTGGAATACCGAGTGCATCCACTTTTTGCTCTTACCCAACCCGTAGAGGATGGAGCCGACGGTATAGGCAATGCCGCCCAGAAGCAGCAGCAGGAATCCAGGCATCCCCATGGCCTCCAGCGTCTGTTTGGCGAAGGGGATCACCGCCCAACCCATGCCGATGTAGCAGATCATGGAAAAGACGCTGTACTTTTTCAGGTCAATGGCGGTTAAAGTGCAGGCAATGACGGCCAGCAGCCACTCAAAGCCCAACAGGCTCCAGCCCAGCGCCGGGTGGAGTGGGCGAATGGCGGAGAGTACCACGGGGGTGTAGGTGCCGCAGATCAGGAAATAGATGGTGCAGTGGTCAATGACCTGCATCACCTTTTTGCTCATGCCGGGCTTCAGACCGTGGTAGACGCTGGAAATGGTGAACATGGTGATGAAGGTGGTGCCGTAGATGGTACAGCTGACGATGCCATAATAATTCTGATTCAGGGCCGCCTGGACAACGCAGGTCAGCAGCACAATGACACCTACGCCACCGCCCAAAAAGTGGTTGATAATGTTAAGTCTTTAATCGACCAGAG
>CAMGCA010000276.1 GCA_946011705.1 uncultured Clostridia bacterium
CCCGCACCCTCTATGTGCTGGCAAACACCGTACAGCAGAAGGAATGGGATGGACGGTTCAGCCCGGCCAACAAGGCATGGGCCAAAACGGTGGACATCCCGCCCAACCCGGACGGCTTCGGCGGAGACCGCAACCTGGACTTCGTGGTGGACAGTCACCCCGGCCTGGTCGATCTGTTTTTGAGCCAGGCGCGGCAGGATTATCTGCGTCTCCAACCGCTGACGCCGGAGGAGATTCACGCCGAGGCCGCCCGGCTGTTGCAGGAGCTTCGTGCGCCGGATACGCCCAACAGCCCCCACGGCACCCATTACATGGCCCGTGTTTCGCCGGATTTTCTGGCCCGCGCCGGCACCCAGGCCCACGACCAGCTGATGGCGCTGCTGCCGTTCCGCAGCCTGACGATCACCGGGTTGGTGGACCGTCCCGGCACCTATGTCACCATCCTTGCCAGCGAGGATCGCAGTAAGGAGCTGCGCCAGCCTCGCCGTTCTGTCCGACGCCAGCTAAAGCAGGAACCGCACCCCGCTGAAAAGCCGGAGAAAAAATCCTCTGCCCATAAGAAAAAGGAGCCGGAGCGATGACCGCTCCCAAGCGCAAGCGGGACGTGCAGCAGAACATCCGGCTCTCGCCGCAGGAACTGGCGCTGATCCAGCAGAAGCTGGCCCAGCTGGGGACAGAGAACCGGGAAGCCTATCTGCGCAAGATGGCCCTGGACGGTTATGTGGTGCGCCTGGAACTGCCGGAGCTGAAGGAGCTGGTCTCCCTGATGCGCCGGAGCAGCAACAACCTCAACCAGCTGACCCGTCGTGTGCATGAAACCGGGCGCATTTACGACGCCGACCTGGAGGATATATCCCGGCGGCAGGAGGCTTTGTGGGATGGGGTGCATCAGGTATTGACCCAGCTGGCAAAGCTGTCGTGATAGGGGCATACGCCCCGGCTTTGAGGGAGGTCCGGCGTGTGCGTGCGGCTGCGCCAGGCCTCCCTTTTTTTCTTTGCCCGTATCGTTGCACTTTTGCGGGCCGCAGGCGATAATGGAGTCAGAAACGGAGGTGAAGGCTGATGTTGACATTTGAAAATATCTTGGAGTTGTTTCAAGAGTATCTGCTGTGTGACCCGGAGGAAGAAGTCCTCTCATGCAAACGCGGCTATGTCCGATTGACCTGGAACAAGGATTCCCGCTACTGCGTGGATGGCATCCTCTGCCGGACCCCGGAGGAACTGTTTGACCTGCTGCTCACAGATTACCAGGACTATGAATTGCTCCGCCGGACGAAAGGCCGCCGGGAGGTTACAGAAGCCGACGAAAAAGCCGTGGAGAAGCTGTGCCAGCCCTACCTGGACTGGCGGAAGGGGGCGCTGAAATGAGAGCTGTGCTGTTTATTTTGAAATTAGGGCTGAAAATCCTGGCTGCGCCGGTAGTGCTGGCGCTGATGCTATTCACCTGGGTATGCTTTGGACTGCTGTATGTGTCCAGCTTCATCTTCGGCTTGGCCTCCACGGTGGTGGCGCTGCTGGGGATCGCGGTGCTTGTGACCTACTCGCCGCAAAACGGCGTGATCCTGCTGGTGATTGCCTTTCTGGTCAGCCCGCTGGGCCTTCCGATGGCCGCCGCCTGGCTGGTGGGCAAAGTGCAGGACCTGCGGTATGCGATCCAGGACGCGGTGTACGGCTGAACAGGAAATGCAGAATTGCCGGGAGTGAAGGCGCGGCAATTTTTTGACTTTACTTTCGTGCTAATTTCGCGTATAATATTAGCATGAAAGGAAGGTGAAGAACATGAGCCAATTTCAACAGTTAGACCAGCTGATGGAACGTCAGGACGGGATGCTGCGCACCGGGCAGGCCCTCGCGGCCGGGATCTCAAAACCTGTTTTTTATCAATTCGTGCAGTCTCGTGGACTGGAACAGGCGGCGCATGGGATTTATCTTTCCAAAGACGCCTGGGTGGACGCCATGTATCTGCTGCATCTTCGCTGTCCGCAGGCAGTTTTTTCCCATGAAACGGCGCTGTTTTTCCACGACCTGACCGACCGGGAGCCGGTGGCCTATTCCATTACGGTCAAGACGGGCTACAACCCCACCCGGCTTAAAAGTGAGGGCGTTCGGGTCTTTACCATCAAGGCGGAGCTGTATGAGGTCGGCCTGTCAACCGCACAGACCCCCTTCGGCCACGATGTGCCGGTCTATGATATGGAACGGACGATCTGCGATGTGCTGCGCAGCCGGAGCCATATCGAGATGCAGACATTTCAGGACGCTTTGAAAGCGTATGCTCGCCGGAAAGACAAGAACCTACGGACGCTGGTGCGCTATGCCAAGCTGTTCCGGGTCGAGAAGATTTTACGCCAGTATTTGGAGGTATTGTTATGATAAAGACAGCCAGACAGCTGAAAGATTTGATCCGCAACCTGTCCAGGAAAAACGCTGCGGACGCGCAGATTCTGATGCGAAACTACATGATGGAGCGGTTCCTGGAGCGTATCTCCCTCTCGGCCTACCGGGACAAATTTATCCTCAAGGGCGGGATGCTGGTGGCCGCGATGGTCGGGCTGGATGCCCGCTCTACGATGGACCTGGACGCAACGGTCAAGGGGGCCAACATCAGCGTGGAGGATGTGGAGAACATGCTAGCCGAGATCATCGCTGTTCCCCTTGATGACGGCCTTACCATCCAGGTGAAAAGCATTTCGGAGATCATGGATGAAGCGGAATATCCCGGCATCCGGGTGACGATGACAACGCTTTTTGACGGGGTACGCACGCCGCTGAAAATCGACATTTCCACCGGCGATGCCATCACCCCTAAAGAGGTGCGGTACAGCTTCAAGCTCATGCTGGAAGATCGCTCCATCGACGTTTGGGCCTATAACCTGGAGACCGTGCTGGCCGAAAAGCTGGAAACCATCATCACCCGCACCACGACCAACACCCGCATGAGAGATTTTTACGACATCGCCATCCTGCAACAACTCTATGGCAGCACTCTGGACCCGCACATTCTCCATGACGCGCTGCTGGCGACAGCCCACAAGCGCGGCACTGAGCGCCATCTGACCGAGGCCGCCGAAGTCTTTGATGAAGTGGAGAACAGCCCGGTCATGCAGGACCTGTGGGCGGCCTATCAGAAAAAGTTTTCCTATGCGTCCGACCTTGGCTGGGATACGGTCATGGCTGCGGTGCGGCAGTTGTTCGTTCGCTGCGAGGGCGCGGTATGAAAAAGCGTGGACACTACTGCAAGGTCTGTGGCGAGTATAAAGCCAACGAAAAGTTTTCCGGCAAAGGCCATGCCGCACACATCTGTAAAACCTGCGCCGCTCTCCCGCCAGAACGGCAGGCAGAAGAAATGACACTTACCCGGCTTGTCAACCTTCCCTGGACAAAATCCAATCAGCCCGATACGGGACTGCTGTGCACGAAGAAATACAGGAGGAATGACATGCGGCCCTAAGAA
>CAMGCA010000277.1 GCA_946011705.1 uncultured Clostridia bacterium
AGAGACTTTGCCATCTCCCACCCGGACTACGCCATCCGGGCGCTGGACGATGGCGCCATCCCGCCCCTGCCCGCCCAGACCTTCCTGCTGCGCTACCTGCTGGAAAGCAGAGATATTCGCTGGGGCGGCGAGTGGAAGACCTTCCGGGAGATGCCCTGGGGGGAAATGTATATCAAGCCCTACACCGGCCGGGTGCTGACCCGGGCTGCCTTCACCTTCGGCCCCCGTGTGGCCGCCTTCCGGGCTGCCGCCGAGAAAATGGGAGGCCTGCCCCTTCCCAACGGCGACGCGGGCTATCAGTTTGATCTGACCGGAGGATACCGGATGCGGATTCTGGGGTGGGAGGGAGACGACGAGTTCCCGCCCAACGCCCAGGTGCTGTATTCCGACAACTTTGCCGATGGCTTCGCCGCGGAAGACCGGGTCGTTGCGGGAGATATCCTGATTTCTACCATTAAGAGCTATATGTAAGCAAAGCTCCCCGCAAGGGGAGCTTTTTGCACCTTCCCCCTCCAAAAATGCGCCTTAAATGTGAAAGGAGAACCTCTATGAAAGGATTCAATCGGTTTTATCTGTGGGGCGTGAAAATGAAGTACCACATGAGCATCTACACGGTGGCAGGAATCTTCTTCAAGGCCGTCGTCAATGCCTTGCAGGGGGTATACACGGTGGACATTCTGACCATGCTGCAAATGCTGGTGGTAAGTATGCTGTTTGCCTGCGCGGAAACTGCCATCTTCCCGGAGGGGAAGGCCTTCGGAGACAGCAAAGGGCGGATTATTCTCTGGGCCGTTCTGGCAAACGCGGCCTTCCTGGGCGGTGCGCTGGGCTTCGGCTGGTTCCGGGGTGCGCCGGTCTGGGCCGGCGTCATTCTGGTGGTGATTCTGGAAGTCGCAATGGTCGCCATGTGGTACGCCATGTGGCTGGAACGGAAGTGGGATACCCGTGACTTAAACCGGAATCTCAAGAAATTTCAGGGTGAATAACGCAGAAAGCCTTCCCATCCGGGGAGGCTTTCTTGTTCATAATCGAACAATTTATCCTTGACATTTCCGCCCGCCGGTGGTATACTTCCGAAAGTTCAAAAATGAACAATTCGGAGGGAACGAAATGGAGCTGTCCAGCTATTTTGACGCTATGAGCAAGGCGAAAAAAGAATATAGCCGCAGCTTGGAGCCGGTATGCAGAGACTTCGGCCTGACCCAGAATGAACTGGCAGTGCTGCTGTTTCTGCGCAACAACCCCGGACTTGACCGGGCGGCAGATATCGTCTCCTGCCGGGGGATTGCCAAATCCCATGTATCGCTGGCGGTTTCCCAACTGGAAGCCCGGGGAATTCTTGCCCGCCGGTATGATCCCGCCGACCGCCGCGCCTGCCATCTGGCGCTGACCGGGAAGGGCATGGATATCGCCGAAGCCGGGAGCCAGCGGCAGCGGCAGTTCTTCGAAGCCCTGTACGCCGGGGTTACCCCGGAGGAACGGGAGCTGATGCGCTCCGTCACCCGGAAAATCATGGATAATGTGGCAGCATTTGAATGCGAAACCGCAAAATAATGGCAAATTGCCTACAGGAAGGGACATTTTATGGCTGATACAGAGAAAAAAGACATGGGCACCGGCTCCGTCAAAAAATGGATGCTGAATCTGGCGGTGCCTGCCGTGGTGGCGCAGGTCATTAACCTGCTGTACAACATTGTTGACCGCATCTACCTGGGTCACATCCCCGGCATCGGCGCTCTGGCGCTGACCGGCGTGGGTCTGTTCGCTCCCATTCTGATGCTCATTACCGCTTTTGCCATGCTGGCCGGGGCCGGCGGCGCACCCCGGGCCGCCATCGCCATGGGGGAAGGCAACCGGGAAAAAGCGGAGAAAATCATGGGCAACTGCTTCGCAGTGCTGATGATTTTGGCGGTGTTCCTCACCGTGGTGTTCTTGAAATTCTGCCCCAGCCTGATCCGGCTCTTTGGCGGCAGTGACGCCACCCTGCCCTACGCGCTGGAATACGCCAATATTTATATTGTCGGAAGCGTGTTCGTTCTCATCGTCATGGGCATGAACCCCTTCATCACCACCCAGGGCTTCGCAAGAACCAGTATGCTGACCACCGTCATTGGCGCAGTCATCAATATCGTGCTGGATCCCATTCTGATTTTTGGTCTCCACATGGGCGTGTCCGGCGCGGCGCTGGCCACGGTGCTGTCTCAGGCGGTCAGCGCCATCTGGATTCTCTGCTTCCTGCTGGGAAAGAAGACCAATCTGAAGCTCCGTCTTGCCAACATGAAGCTGGTGCCCTCCGTCATTGGGCCTTGCCTTGCGCTGGGCGTATCCAGCTTCGTCATGGTGTCCACGGAGAGCATTCTGTCCATCAGCTTTACCTCGTCCCTTGCCCGGTTCGGCGGCGATGTGGCGGTGGGTGCCATGACGGTGCTGCCCTCTGTCACCCAGCTGGTCGCCCTGCCCCTGAACGGCATCTGCCAGGGCGGTCAGCCTCTGATCAGCTTCAACTACGGTGCGAAAAAGCTGGACCGGGTGAAGGAGGCCTTTTTCTGCCAGTTTGCCGTCTGCGTGAGCTACACCACTGTGTTCTGGCTACTGCTGATGGCGGTCCCTCAGGTGTTCGCGGGCATCTTCACCTCGGATACCGCGCTGGTCAGCTATGCCGCCTGGGCCATGCGGATTTATTTTGCCGGTGCCTTCTCCATTGGCTTCCAGATCAGCTGCCAGCAGGCCTTTATGGCTCTGGGTCAGGCAAAAAACTGCCTGCTTCTGGCCTGCCTGCGAAAAATCATCCTGCTGATTCCTCTCATTTTCATTCTTCCAAATTTCTTTGCGAACAAGGCTTTCGCCGTGTTCCTGTCGGAGCCGGTATCGGACATCCTTGCCGCCGCGATTACCACTGTTACCTTCTTCCGGTTCTTCACCCGGATGCTGAGGGATGGCAAAGAAAAAGAACCATGGAACAACGCTTGATTTCTCTTCTACAGGTTTCTATATCGCAGGGCGGGGTTATAACCCCGCCCTGCAAAACATTCTGCGGATAATATGCAACTTTTTCTTCGTAATGTTCACCAAATATCTTGCATTCTTTTTGTTGAAGTGCTATAATGCAAAATTGAGAGTTTGTGTCAAGTATCTTCAAAAAGGAGAATTAATTATATGTTTTCTCAGGACAAAATCCGAAATATCGCTATTATTGCCCACGTTGACCACGGCAAGACTACCCTGGTGGATGAAATGCTGAAGCAGGGCGGCATCTACCGGGAGAATCAGGCTACCGTGGAACGTGTCATGGACTCCGGCGATCTGGAACGGGAGCGTGGCATCACCATTCTGGCCAAAAACACCTCCGTACATTATAAGGACTACAAGATCAACATTGTGGACACTCCGGGCCACGCCGACTTCGGCGGCGAGGTGGAGCGCATCCTGAAGATGGTCAACG
>CAMGCA010000278.1 GCA_946011705.1 uncultured Clostridia bacterium
GCCGATGGCAAGGGCCTTGTGGTTCGGGAGCCTTCCGTCGTGGCGGTGGATAAGAACACCGGCAAGATTTTGCAGGTGGGCGCCGCCGCCCGGAATATGCTGGGCCGTACCCCCGGCAACGTGGTGGCTATGCACCCGTTGAAGGACGGTATCGTGTCCGACCACGAAATGACCGTCAAAATGTTGCAGGAAATGTTCAAAACCGCTACCAAGGCGGGCCTGTTCACCCCCAAGCCCCGTGTGGTTGTGTCCGTCCCCTCCGGCGTGTCCGAGGTGGAGGAGCGCAGCGTCATCAACGCCGCCATCGAGGCCGGCGCCCGCCGTGTGTTCCTGATCGAGGAGCCGCTGGCGGCGGGCCTTGGCGCGGGACTGGATATTCGCGGGGCCAGCGGCCACATGGTGGTGGACATCGGCGGCGGCACCACGGATATCGCGGTGCTGAGCATGAACGGCGTTGCCGTGTCCTCCTCTTTGAAGATCGCGGGCAACTACTTTGACGAAATGATCGCCCGGTATGTCCGCCGTCAGCATGGCGTGGTCATCGGACAGGTCACCGCCGAGAGCGTGAAAATCCAGATCGGTCAGGTCTACCCCCGGGACGAAGAGCGGAGCATGAACATCAAGGGCCGGGACTTCAAGACCGGTATGCCCAAGATGGTCACCCTGACCTCTACGGAGATTTACGAGGTTCTGCGCCGTCCTGCCCGGCAGATTGCCGACGAGGTGCTGTCGGTGCTGGAGGAAACCAGCCCGGAGCTGGTGAGCGACGTGTCGGAAAACGGCATCACCCTCACCGGCGGCTGCGGCCAGATCTGGGGCATGGACTTGCTTCTCATGGAGCGCACCGGCATCGCCTGCATTCTGGCGGACGACCCAGACTCCTGCACCGCCTACGGCGCGGGCAAGAGTCTGGCCTGGATCAACAATATGCAGGAAGGTCCCATCAACATCGCCCGCCGCCGGGCCATGCGGGGGTAACAGTGAGATCGTAATCGGCCTCGTTCCATGGGAACGGGGCCGGTTTTGCACACGCTGGCGAGGTTAAGAAGAACGTTGCCCCAAAGGGGAAGGCTTTGGGGCGATAAATTCCAATTTATCGAGATGGGCAACGTACGCAGTGCACTTGACGCGCAAGGAATCATCCCCTGTATGGCTTTTGACCATACAGGGGATTTCGTATCAATATCTTCCGAAGGTACAGTTGGGCCAGTGGCAGGCCTTGCACATCTGGCACAGGCCGCCGTCGGCAAGGTTGATCAGTTCTTCCTTGGTAATCCTATCTCCCGCGAAAATCTGAGGCAGCAGCACATCGAACACAGTGGTGGGCAGCTTGATAGCCGCTCCGGGCACACCCAGAATGGGTACATCCCCTAAGTAAGCAACCAGCGTCATGTTGCCGGGCTGGGAGGGCACGCCGTGGCTGATGATCTCCGCGCCCAGCTGACGGATGGCGGTGGGGGTCAGATCGTCCGGGTCCACGCTCATGCCGCCGGTGAAGATCAGAAAATCCGCGCCACTTTCCAGATGGGCCTTGGCTGCGAACACGATCATGTCCAGATCGTCGTCGCAGATGGTAACCCCCAGAATGTCCGTCGGGTACTGCTTCATTTTCGCCCGGACAACAGGCTCGAATTTGTCTTTAATTCTGCCGGAATAGACCTCGGAGCCGGTAATCACCACACCGATCTTCTTCGGCTGGTAGGGCCGCAGGTCGAGAAGCTTCTCCTGGGCACACAGCCGCTCCGCTTCCAGAATCTGTTCTTCCTTCGTTACCAACGGGACGATGCGCATAGAGGCAAGCCGCGTCCCGGCTTCCACGGGATAGTGGTCAGGCAGGGTGCAGATGGTGATGTCGCCGATGGAGTCGATTTTGTTCAGAAGCTTCCGATTCACCCGGAACATACCCCGCTGGTCGGCAAACAGCAAGACCTTACCCTCGGCAGGTTCCGTATAATGGCAGCCTTCCACCGGGGCCATGGCGGCCATCCGCCGGGCGCAGTCGTCCTCATGGACTTCCCCGGCCTGTTCTTCCCAGACGAACACCGTGCGTTTGCCGATGTTCAGCATATGCTCCACGTCCTCCTGCCGGATGATGTGACCCCGCTTGAAAGCAACCCCCTTGAAGCCATCGTTCATCTCGGTGATATCGTGGCACAGCTCCATGCCAATGGCGTCCTGAACCTTTACTTTCTTCATTTCAAAACCTCTTTCGTTTCATCTTTCAATAGAAGCAGGGCTTCCGGGGGCAGGCACACTTCGATTTCCTCCGCTCGAAGCGTCCGCCATAGTTCCTTATTCATCTCCCAGCCCACGGGGGCGGCGGCGGGCGTGGCTTGCAGCATCACCGTATAGGAAAAGGGATTCTCAATTTCCCCCGCCACCCGGCAGCGGAAAGCATTTTTCCCCTGTCCGGGGCGAATATCGTGCATCCGAATGCCCACCGCCTTCACATCTGCAGGTATCTCCGGCACCTCCAGCGTCAGCCCCCAGTCTGCGGCCCGGATGTGAGTGGCATCCAGCGTCTCGATGGAAGATATGTTTTTGCAGCCCGTGAGCATGGCGTCCATTCGGGTCTGTGGGTTCCGGAACACCTGCGCTTTGCCGCCAAAGACATCGATGGTGCCGCCGCTGACCACGGCAATGCTGTCCGCCAGCCGGAACACCTCGTCCCGGTCGTGGGACACCAGCAGCACCGTTTTGCCAAAGGCGGAAATGGTCTGCCGCACCTCCTGCTCCAGCCGGAAGCGAAGGTGGTTATCCAGCGCGGAAAACGGCTCGTCCAGCAGCAGAATTCGCGGATTGGACACCAGAATCCGGGGCAGCGCCGTGCGCTGCTGCTGCCCGCCGGAAAGCTGGGAGGGCAGGTGGTTTGCAAGAGGGGTCAGACCAAAGCTGTCCATGACAGCGGCAACGGCAGCTTCCCGCTTCCTCTTATCCGGCTCTCTACCCGCCCCGGCCCGGATGTTTTGCAGCACCGTCATGTTGGGAAACAGGGCGTAATTCTGGAACATCCGTGGTGGGTGCGGCGGTCTCCACCGGATCGGGGGCAGGGGCGGTGGTGGGGGCCGGAGCTTCCATCTTCCCACCGCCGCAGCCGGCAAACAGGCAGACAGTCATGCTCAGAACGACAGAAAGAGCAATCCACTTTTTCATATACGTTCCTCCATCATCGAGGCGATTCGTCAAAATGCTGTTTTTTTCCTCGTGGTTATTAGAATAAACCATCAAAAAAGGATAGTATGTTGCTACAGCAACATACCTATGATATAATGATAATTATTTTTATGCTTATCGTTTTACTCAGCATTATTGCTTTTTAGTTGACAATTAAGGAGTCCCTGCGGGACAATAAAAATACCATAAATGGAAGATTTCTTTGGAAAATCCAATGGTTTTCGTTCTTTTTACATATATTTATTCATCCCGAAGGGATACCAC
>CAMGCA010000279.1 GCA_946011705.1 uncultured Clostridia bacterium
GCGCTATGGCACCTACCTGACCGCCAACGGCACCTATGGCTTCTGGGGTCTGGTGATTCTGGTGGCCTGGCAGCAGATCGGTTACATGATGATCATTTACATCGCGGGTCTTCAGTCCATCTCCGAGGATATGATGGAAGCGGCCAAGATCGACGGCGCCAACGGCACCCAGACCCTGTTCCAGGTGGTTATCCCCAACGTGATGCCCGCCATCACCACCTGCACCTTCCTGACGCTCACCAACTCCTTCAAGATGTTCGACCAGAACATGGCCCTGACCGGCGGTATGCCCTCTGTCATGCAGAACGGCGCCAAGGTCAACATCACCGAGCTGCTGGCGCTGAACATCTACTCTACCTACAATATCAATAAGAACTGGCACGGCGTGGCTCAGGCCAAGGCTGTGGTGTTCTTCATTCTGGTTGCCGTGCTGGCCATCGCCCAGCAGGCCGCCACCCGCAGCAAGGAGGTTCAGTAATGAAAAACAAGAAGACGGAACAGTATACTCCGCTGAGCAAGATCCTGACCCTGTTCTTTGCCCTGCTGAGCATCGCCTGGCTGATCCCCATTTTTGAAGTCGTTATCAACTCCTTCAAGGAGAACGCCTTCGTCAACCTGAATCCCTTCGCCCTGCCCAATTCCGAGAGCTTTGTGGGCTTCGCCAACTACATCAAGGGCATGACCTTCGGCAACTATCCCTTCCTCAAGTCTGTCAGCTACAGCCTGTTCATCACCGTGGCATCCGTGTTCCTGATTCTGCTGTTCTGCTCCATGTCCGCATGGTACATTGCCCGGGTCAACAGCATGATGTCCAAGGTCTTTTACTATCTGTGCCTGTTCAGCATGATCGTTCCTTTCCAGATGGTCATGTTCACCCTGACCTTCACCGCCGACAACCTGAAGCTGAACACCCCCTTTACCATTCCTATCGTGTATCTGGGCTTCGGCGCCGGTCTTGCCATCTTCATGTTCCTGGGTTTCGTCAAGGGCCTGCCTCTGGAAATTGAGGAAGCCGCCTCCATCGACGGCTGCGGCCCCCTGCGCACCTTCTTCCTGGTGGTGCTGCCCATGCTGAAGCCTACCCTGATTTCCGTGGGTATTCTGGAACTGATGTGGGTCTGGAACGACTACCTGCTGCCCTACCTGGTCCTGGACCGCACCAAGTACATGACCATTCCCATCCACGTCCAGTATCTGAAGGGCTCCTACGGTTCCGTGGACCTGGGCGCCACCATGGCAGTCATCATGCTGAGCATCATCCCCATCATTCTGGTCTATATGTTCTGTCAGAAGCACATCATCAAGGGTGTTGCCGCCGGCGCCGTCAAAGGCTAGGCCGCAGGGCGGCCAGCCAATGCGTAACGAAGCTGGTCTGTATTCGTTACGCCATTGGGTACCGCTCGATTCTTTACTTCATGCCGTAGGGGGCGGAGTTCCCAACGCCCCGGGCCGCATGGCGGCCAGCCAATGCGTAACGAAGTCGGTCTGTATTCGTTACACCGTTGGGCACTGCTCGGTAACGTTCATCGAATGTCATTGCGAGCCGGTGCGCACACCGGCGTGCAATCCGTTCCTCACTGGACGTTGCCCGATTCGTTACAGCTCTAACATCGGGTCAAAAACCGACAAAGCCCAGGGGCGGGGCACTGACCCGCCTGTCTGCGAAGCAGAAAAACCTTCCCCCCAAAAGGGGGAAGGCTTTGGGCTTTTGCCCACTCCACTCGCCACTCTCAAAAAAGGAGGCTTGCCGATATGACGATCAAGGACCTTGCCGCCAAGACCGGCTATGCCGTAGGAACTGTCTCCCGTGCTCTGAACAATCATCCCAACGTCAGCGAAAAGGCCCGAACAGCCATTTTGCAGGCGGCTCAGGAGATGGATTTTGAGATCAACGTCAACGCCAAGCAGCTCAAGCAGACCCATTCCAACACCGTGCTGGTGGTGGTCAAGGGTATTGGCAACGAGCTGTTCGGCGAGATGGTGGAGTCCATTCAGCACTTGATTGCCCAGACCCACTACCAGCTGGTGGTGGACTACATGGATGAGGACGCCAACGAGGTTGCCCGGGCGGTGCAGCTGTGCCGGGAGAAAAAACCTCTGGGCATTCTCTTCTTGGGCGGTATCAACGACCATTTCCGCCGGGACTTCGCGTCCATTGATATCCCCTGCGTGGTGGTGACCAACGACGCCTCCACTCTTTCCTTTGAGAATCTGTCCAGCGTCACCACCGATGACCGGGAAGCGGGACGTTGCGCCATAGAGATGCTGATTGCCCTGGGCCATCAGAAAATCGCGGTCATCGGCGGCGACCGCGATGTGTCCGACACCAGCCGCCTGCGGTTTGAGGGCTGCGTCAAAGCCTTCGCCGCCCATGGCATTCCCTTCGACCCCCGGC
Organism: uncultured Clostridia bacterium; assembly: GCA_946011705.1. Taxonomy (GTDB): domain Bacteria; phylum Bacillota; class Clostridia; order Oscillospirales; family Oscillospiraceae; genus Faecousia. The sequence continues at coordinate 2,396 of CAMGCA010000279.1, forward strand.
GGGACTATCAGGGCGTTCGCTTTTCCTATCAGGATGGCTACCGGGCTACGAAAGCACTGCTGGATTCCGGCCGGGAGTTCACCGCCCTGTTCGCCAGCGCGGACGTGATGGCCATCGGCGCTATCCGGGCTTTGCGGGAATCCGGCAAGCGGGTGCCGGAGGACGTGTCCGTCATGGGCATGGACGGCCTGCCCATCGGCGACTATCTGGTACCCCAGCTGACCACGGTAGCCCAGTCCGTCAGTTCCATGGCCCAGCGCAGCGTGGAGATTCTGATGGACGGCATCGAGAACGGCGCTCAGTGCCGGCATGAAACCATTCCCTTCCGGATCTACCGCCGGGAAAGTGTTCGGGAATTACAGGAATAAACAACACATTGCAGGGTGGGGGAATCCCCGCCCTGCGCAAACCGTGATTCTTCCGCGCCGGAATGGCGCGATTTTTTAGAGCAAGGAGGTAAATCCTATGCGTGAAAGTGGTATTCTAATGCACATCACCTCCCTGCCCGGGCCTTACGGCGTGGGTACCATGGGAAAAAGCGCCTATCATTTTGTGGATTTTCTGGAAAAGGCAGGACAGTCTGTCTGGCAGATCCTGCCTCTGAACCCCACGGGCTACGGCGACTCCCCCTACCAGTCCTTTTCCGCTTTTGCTGGCAATCCCTATCTCATCGATCTGGACACGCTGGTGCAGGAAGGACTGTTGGAGGCGGGAGAGCCGGAGGCCGTGAACTGGGGAGAAAACCCCGGACGAGTCAGCTTCGGCAGGCTCTACGAAGAGCGGGGAAAGCTCCTGCGTTTGGCTTACAGCCGGTTCACTCCGGATGAAAGCTATGCCGCTTTTCTGGAGGAAAACGCCCAGTGGCTGCCGGACTACGCATTGTTTATGGCTTTGAAGGAAGCCAATGGCGGCGCGTCCTGGCTTCAGTGGCCGGAGGATCTGCGGCTGCGCAGACCTGATGCTCTGGAAGAGGCCCGGAAATCCTACGCGGATATCATCGGCTACCACAGCTTTGTGCAGTACCTGTTC
>CAMGCA010000280.1 GCA_946011705.1 uncultured Clostridia bacterium
CACGACGATGACAAGCGAACAATAATTGAATTCATTGATGCCGGGATAGATGTTGATGTTGAAACCGTTTCTGTACTTGCTCTCGACTTGGCGGATGAACGAGATGCTCGGCAAAGCTGAGGGTGTAGTGAAACACGACGGCCTTTGATACAAGCAAGCTATTGATCGGAGTTGTCTTGTATCAGAAAGGAACTGAGCCTATGCGCTCAAATGACTTCGCGTTTCTCAATTTACATAGGGTCCCGATCCCAGTGCCCGTATGCGTCTTCCGGGTCGTATTCCTCAACACGGTCATAGTAGTCGTCGTAATCGCTGAAATCGTCATTGCCGTCCCAGTAGTAACTGCCATATACAGCAATTACATCACCAAAAAGCTCAGCCAGTTCAGCTGCTTTCTTTCCGCGAGAAGTCAAATTGCCTTTCCGCGTTAAGGCTGTTGCTTCAATGTCACATAGATCATAATAGATGTCCACCAGCGTTTCGTCGGGCAAATCCAGAAAGCTGGTTTTCGAGTAGCCAAACTCACGCTCAATAAATTCATATTGTGAGCTGGTGAGAGATCGTGCTACATTATAGATGGGGGATCTCGTAATCATGGGTATGTCTCCTTGAATATTGTTGAAATAGTAAGAGGGCGTCGTAAAACACGACACCCTCTCGATGATAGTATTTGATTATGGAATCTGAGCCTTAAAAAAGTGCCTGTATTTTGCATAGAGTGTGCTCAGGGCATTGCTGGTAAAGCCTGTACTTTGCATAGACAAAATACATTTCCCGTGATATGATCAAAGCAGAAAAAGTACTGTGGAGGTTTTCCCGATGACCGAAAAAGAAAAGAATGCCGTATCGAAAAATGCAGACGCCGACTATTCGTTGGAGGCGGTTCCGGAATCAGCCCGTAAGGGGTTCTGGAACATGTTCTTCGTGATGCTTGGCTTTACCTTCTTCTCCGCCAGCATGAGCGTAGGCGCAAAACTGGGTAACGGTCTGGATCTGTCTGGCTTTATCTGGTCCTGTATTCTCGGCGGTCTGATTCTGTCGGCGTACTGTGGCCTCTTGGCCTACATCGGCTCCACCACTGGTCTCAATATGGATTTGCTCTGCCGCCGCACCTTCGGGGCGAAGGGTTCTTACCTGTCCTCTGCCATTCTGGGTTTTACGCAGATTGGCTGGTTTGGCGTGGGTGTTGCCATGTTTTCCATCCCTGCGGCACAGCTCCTGGGGGTCAATGAATGGCTGCTCACCATCGCTGCCGGTCTGCTGATGACCGCAACTGCCGCCACTGGCATGAAGGCGCTGGAAATCGTCAGTTACATCTCTGTGCCGCTGATTGTGGTTCTGGGGGTTTACTCCATGGGCACCGCAGCCGCAGACGGCGGTGGTTTGACTGCCATCTTCTCCCAGTCCGCTGGCAGCATCACCCTGTTCACCGGCATTGGCTATGTCATTGGCTCCTTCATCTCCGGTGGCACTGCCACACCGAACTTCATCCGTTTCGCCAAAAACAGCAAGGTCGCCGTGTGGACCACCGTGATTGCCTTCTTCCTGGGCAATACCCTGATGTTCTGCTTCGGCGCTGTGGGCGGCGCCTTCACTGGTGCGGACGACATCTTCTATGTGATGATCGCGCAGGGTCTGGCAATCCCCGCCCTGATTGTTCTGGGTGCCAACATCTGGACCACCAATAATAACGCCCTGTATACCGGAGGTCTGGCAATTTCCAACATTACCAATGTCCGCATGAAAATCACCACTTGGATTTCCGGTGTCGTGGGTACCGCCCTTGCCATCTGGCTGTACTGGAACTTTGTAAGCTGGCTGAGCATCCTCAACTGCGCACTGCCGCCCATCGGCATCATCGTCATTCTGGACTATTTCCGCAACCGGAACAAATTCCAGGGTGCCCATGCTGAGACAGCCGTCAACTGGTTCAACATTGCCGGTATTGTGATTGGCTTTTTGGTGGCAAACCTGCTGCACTGGGGCATTGCGGCCCTCAACGCCATGGCTGTCGCCGCCGTTTGCTATTTCCTGGGGGAACTGGTCCACAAAAAGAATGCTTGATTTCAGGAGGATTAAAATATGCTGTTTCAAAATCTGACCATAGAAAACGCCACGGAGCCTGTGGATATCCGGGTATCTGACGGAACGTTTGCAGCCATCGCCCCGAAGCTGGAACCCCAGAGCGGGGAGGAAGTGATGGACTGCACCGGAAAGATGGCCCTGCCTCCCTTCGTGGAGTCCCATGTCCATCTGGACACCTGCATGACGGCAGGAATCCCTCGGTGGAACATGAGCGGCACCCTGTTTGAGGGCATCCAGTGCTGGGAGGAGTATAAGCCCCGGCTTACGAAGCAGGATGTCCGGGACCGGGTCAGCAGAGCAATTCGGATGCAGGCCGCCAACGGCATCCAGTATGTCCGAACCCATGTGGATATCAACGACCCCAAACTGACTGCTCTGGAAACCATCCTGGAATTGCGGGAGGAAGTCCGGGACTTCATGGACATTCAGATTGTTGCCTTCCCCCAGTATGGCATTCTCAGCTATCCCAAGGGTGCCGAGCTGTTGGAAGAGGCCCTGAAAATGGGTGCGGATGCCGCCGGTGCCATTCCCCATTTCGAATTCACCCGGGAGTATTCTGTGGACTCCCTGAACATCTGCTTCCGGCTTGCGCAGAAGTACGGCAAGCTCATCGATATTCACTGCGATGAAATTGACGATGAGGCTTCCCGTGGCTTGGAGACGGTGGCAACCCGGGCCTATGAAACCGGTATGCGGGACATGGTAACCGCCTCACATACCACCGCCATGCACAGCTACAACAATGCCTATGTCATCCGCCTGATGCGGATACTCCGGATGTCCGGCATGAACTTTGTGGCCAATCCTTGTGTCAATATCCATCTGGGCGGTCGTACCGATACCTATCCCAAGCGCCGCAGCCTGACCCGGGTCAAGGAGCTGACTGCCGAGGGCATCAATGTCTCCTTTGGCTCCGACGACATCTTCGACCCCTGGAACCCTCTGGGCAACGCCAATATGCGGGATGTGGTGTTTATGGGCTTGTACGCCGGTCATATGCTGGGCTACGACGAGATTATGAACTCCTGTAAATTCGTAACCACCAATGCCGCCCGCACCCTGCACCTGGGGGATGCCTACGGGATTCGGGAGGGAAACGATGCCAATTTCGTAATTCTGGACGCTCCCAATTATTATGACGCCCTGAACAACAACGCGGCGGTGCTGCGATCCTACCGTAGAGGCAAGCTGATTGCCTCCACAAAACCCATGGAGAAAACGGTTCTGTTTTGATAGTATATAGGGATTGGGATAATTTCTACGAGACAGCAAGGGCGACGGGAAACACGCGGACGCGGTCATCCGCGTAGTGGATTTCGGCAGCT
>CAMGCA010000281.1 GCA_946011705.1 uncultured Clostridia bacterium
TGCGGGAGACCTACGGCAGCAAAATCAAGGTGTTCGGCACCGAGATTCCCCATTCCGTCCGGGCAAAGGAAATCAGCGCCGAGGGCAAGAGCATTTTTGCCCACGACCCCAATGGCAAGGTGGCCGAGGGGTACAAAAATCTGACGAAGGAGGTGTTGAAACTTGAAAAGCAGCGCGAAAAAAGTAGAGCTGGCCTCAGTCGATGACCTGTTTTCCACCGAGGAAAGCCGCGCCGATGCCCAGCGGGAGAAGGTTCTGGAAATTCCCTTGTCCGAGCTGCACCCGTTCAAGGACCACCCCTTCAAGGTCAAGGATGACGAGGCCATGATGGAGACCGCAGACAGCATCCGGCAGTACGGCGTGCTGGTCCCGGCCATTGCCCGCCCCGACCCTAACGGCGGCTATGAACTGGTTGCCGGGCACCGGCGTCACCGGGCCAGTGAGCTGGCGAGCAAGGAAACCATGCCGGTGATTGTCCGCGACCTGGACGATGATCAGGCCACCATTATCATGGTTGACAGCAACTTGCAGCGGGAAAGCCTGCTCCCCAGCGAGCGGGCTTTTGCCTACAAGATGAAGCTGGAAGCCATGAAACGACAGGCCGGACGCCCCTCCAAAGAAAATTGTTCCCAACTTGGGAACGATTTTGGAAAGAAGTCCAGCGAGGTATTGGCCGAACAGGTCGGCCAGAGCAAAAATCAGATTTTCCGCTATATTCGCCTGACGGAGCTGATCCCCGAACTGCTGGACATGGTGGATGAGAAGAAAATCGCCTTCAATCCGGCCTACGAGCTGTCCTTCCTCAAAAAAGAGGAACAGGTGGATTTGCTGGACGCGATGGACAGTGAACAGGCCACGCCGTCGCTCTCCCAGGCCCAGCGGCTGAAAAAATACAGCCAGGAGGGCCACCTGACCCTCGACATGATGCGGGTCATCATGGGCGAGGAAAAGAAAAGCGACCTGGACAAGATCACCTTCACCAGCGACACCCTGCGCAAATATTTTCCCCGGAGCTACACGCCCCAGCGGATGCAGGAAACCATCATCAAGCTGCTGGAACAGTGGCAGCGCAAGCGCCAGCAACAGCATGAACGCTGAGAGAGGAGTTGCCTATGAGGGATATTTCAGCCCGCGAGCTGAAAGGGCACAACATTTTGGCTGTGGAGCGCTTTCAGGACAGCACCCGCTGGATGGTGGAGTTTGCGGTCCGCAAGCCCCGCACCCCCTACGGCAGCCCCGGCGACGAGGTGCGCCTGTTTCTCACCGAGGAGGGCTACCGGCAGGCCCTGGACGCCCAGCGCAGCCAGCAGATCAAAATCAAGCGCCATGCCCACGTTGTCGAGGGGCACATCATCGACTTCAAGCCGAAGAAAAAGCGCCGCCGCCCGTAAACCCACCACTTGCCAAGAAAGGAATGAATTATGTGTACCGTTAGAGACATTGAAGAAGCCATCCGCGAACATTGCCAATCCCAGCATGACATGGAAAGCACCGAGATCGACCAGGTGATGCAGCGCCTGCCCTTCGGCACCGCGCAGGACGTTTTTACCCGGCCCCCTGTGCCGAAGCCGCCGTATTCCTGGCGCAGCCGGAACTACCGCACCTGACCGCCGCAGTCTCTTTGAAGATTGCGGCTTTTTTCATGCCATGAATGCCGAGAGGAGTGATGAAATGGCCGTTTTTCGTATTGAACGGACCCGTGATTATACCGTGATGAGCAACCACCACCTGCGCGACAAGGGGCTGTCGCTGAAATCCAAGGGACTGCTTTCCATGATGCTGTCCTTGCCGGAGGACTGGAACTACACCACCCGCGGCCTCGCCAAAATCTGCAAGGAGGGCGTGGACGCCATCGGCGGGGCGCTGCGGGAACTGGAAAGCGCCGGGTACATCGTCCGCAACCAGATGCGGGACCGGCAGGGCCGCATCAGCGACACCGAGTATGTCATCTATGAGCAGCCCCAGCCAAAAGCGCCAGATACGCCCCAGCCGGATACGGCTTCACCAGATACGGAAAACCCGTATCTGGCTGACCCGGATACGGAAAAGCCCGCAGAATTAAATATAGAGAAATCAAAGACCCAAAAACAAACAACGGATGTACCAAGAACCGATTCCATTCCCTTCCGGGGATTTGCGGCGGCCAGGCCACCGGAACAGAAAGGACGGGATGCGATGTCGGTGGAAGAAATGCAGAGTTATCGGGATTTGGTGTTGGAGAACATCGAGTACACCCACCTGTGCCGGGAGTTTACCACCTACCGGGAGGATTTGGACGAGATCGTGGAGCTGATCGTGGAGACGGTCTGTGCCAGACGCAAGACCACCCGCATTGCCGGGGCGGACTTCCCCCATGAGGTCGTGCGGTCCCGGTTCTTGAAGCTGGACAGCTCCCACATCGAGTTCGTCATGGAGTGCCTGCACAACAACACCACCGAAATCCGCAACATGAAGCAGTACCTGCTGACCGTGCTGTTCAACGCGCCTACCACCATGAACAATCACTACACGGCCCAGGTCAACCACGATATGCACGCAGGCGGCTGGTAATGGCCGCTTTTCTGCTGCACCGCCCAAGGAGGCACGATATGAACCAGATGGAAATTTTCAAAACCCCGGAGTTTGGCAGCATCCGCACTTTTGAGCAGGACGGCAAGGTGCTGTTCTGCGGAACGGATGTAGCAACTGCTTTGGGATATGCCAATCCCCGTAAGGCCGTCCGCGACCACACCCGCTGTGGAACGAAATGTTCCATAGGGGTCCAGACCGGGAAAAAGGCGGATGGCACACCCGCCGTGCAGATGGTGGAAATGCTCTTTATCCCCGAAGGCGACGTTTACCGCCTTATTGTCCACAGCAAGCTGCCCTCGGCGGAGCGGTTTGAACGCTGGGTGTTCGATGAAGTCCTGCCCACCATCCGCCAGCACGGGGCCTACCTCACCAGGGAAAAGCTGTGGGAGCTCGCTCCCTCGCCGGAGGCGCTGCTGCAGCTCTGCTCCGACCTGCTGGCCGAGCGCGACAAAAACGCCGCGCTGCAAGCGGACATCGGCCGGCTGCAAGGCAAGGCCGTCTACTATGACCTGTTCATCGACCTGCGGCACAGCACCAACCTGCGCACCACCGCCAAGGAGCTGGAGGTGCCGGAGCGGCGGTTCGTCCGTTTCCTGCTGGAACGCCGGTACGTCTACCGCGCTCCCTCCGGCTGCGTGCTGCCCTACGCCAAGAGCGCCAACGATGGGCTGTTCTGTGTGCGGGACTACTACCGCAACGGCCACACTGGCTCTTACACGCTGGTGACGCCCAAGGGCAAGCTGCACTTTGCAGAACAGCGGCCGCTGATACTGGTCACGGTATGCCAGGCCGGAATCAGCTGCGGCGGCTGGTGCTCGCGCATTAGGCCGAAAGCC
>CAMGCA010000282.1 GCA_946011705.1 uncultured Clostridia bacterium
GTGGTAGATAACGCCGCACAAAAGCGCGAACAGCACCGCGCAGACGCTTCGCATCCTCACGGCGATTTTCCGACCGAACAGGCTGATGACAGCCAGGTACAGTAGAGCCGGAATCAGGAAGTAGAGGCCCGCCCGGCCTACCAGCCCCAGCACCACAGACCGCACCACCATCAGCAGTGCCCCCTCGGGCTTCACGCAGATGAGGACGAACAGCACAAACAGGCAGAAGCTAATCAGCGCCGTCACCAGGCCGGATGATACAGGATTCTCATATTCTGTAGCAACTTTCGGTTGCTTCTTGCTGTTTGTCGCTTTTTTCGGCGGTTTTTTCTTGGAATTGGACTTGGAAGGCGGAGCCTTCCGTTTGGTGTCCGTCACGATTTTCTCCGCCTGAGACGAAGTTTTTTTCTTAGCCACGGGAAACCTCCTAGACCACGAGATTCAGAATGAAGGTAAACAGCGCAAGGCCCCAGCAATAGACCCCGAACAGGCCGAGGCCGTGGTCTGTTGCCAGACGGCGCATCACGCGGATGCCGCCCATGGAAGCGCCGAAGGACAAAGCCGCCGTCACCAGATACCTTAGGAACAGTCCGAAGGTCAGCGGCTCCATGCCGCCGGAGAGAATCCCCAGAACGTCATAGACCAGCAGCCCCGCCATCAGGAACATCTTAATGATGAAGGCCATATTCAGGCTGTAGACCCGCTCCACGCCGCACACGGAGCCGATGGACACCACCGCGCCCACGGTGGAAATCCCGGGCAATATGGACAGGGCGCAGCCGCAGCCCATGGCGAAGCCCTCCAGCCGGGACAGGGTCCGGGAGTCCTTGTTGCTGCCGGGCAGGAACTGGGGCACATAGAGAATCACACCGTTCAGAAACAGGAACAGGGCGATGGTAAGTAAGCTGGTCTGGATATTCCGGACCCATTGGTACAGAAACAGGCCCAGAATCGTGGGCACCAGCATGGTTTTGATCAGAGACCAGTCCATCATGCTTCTGACGTCCAGAGGGCGCTTGCGCTTCCGCTTGGGCACCCGGGCCAACGCCCGGGCCCGGTTGATTTTCACGAACTGCCCCCGGCTGGACAGGTACAGCGCCGCCAGCACGCTCAGGTGCAGCAACAGCGTCAGCAGATTCCCGGCGCTTTTGACGCCAAAGAATTTCAGCATCAGCATCCTGTGGGCCTGGGCGGACACCGGCAGAATATCCGTCAGCCCCGAGACAAGTCCAAACAGCAGGCTTTGCAGCCAGTTCAGGTCCAAATCATTCACTCCTTCTGTGATTCCCGCGAAACGACATAACTTGCATTACATCATATCATATCACACTTTTGCCGGAATTTCCAGCCCCTTTTTTTGCGGCGAGTCGCCGCTGACAATTCGTTACGAACACTGGCAATCGTTCCACATCCTTTGGGCCCGCTCGGTATCTCTCCTGCCATGTCATTGAGCACCACTCGGTATCGATCTATTTTAACTGTAGGGGCAAGTCACTGACCCGCCCCTGCAAATGCACTCAATTGCTGTGCTTTCGTTCCTTCTCGATCATCTTATGCAGCGTTGTCAGCGCGTCGTTCAGCCCGCCCAGCCTGTCGATCAGCCCCGAGGCCACGGCCTCCTTGCCGTAGAGGATGGTGCCCACATCCGTGGCCATCTCCCCGGTGGCCATCATATAGTGCTCGAAGGCTTCCCGGGTGATTTTGGAGTTGGCCGTGACAAAATCCGCGATTTGCTCCTGAATCCGCTGGAAATACCGGAAGGTCTGGGGCGCTCCCACCACCAGCCCCGTCATCCGCACCGGATGCACCGTCATGCTGGCCGTGGGGGTGATGAAGGACTTTTTGGTGCACACCGCCAGCGGAATGCCGATGGAGTGACCGCCCCCCAGCACCAGCGACACCGTAGGCTTCTTCATCCCGGCAATCATCTCGGCAATGGCCAGCCCCGCCTCAATGTCGCCGCCCACGGTGTTCAGAAGCAGCAGCAGGCCGTCAATGTCGTCGCTTTCCTCGATGCCGGCAAGCAGCGGCAGAACGTGCTCGTATTTCGTGGTCTTCACCGTTTCCGGCGCCACCTGGTGGCCCTCCACCTGCCCGATGATGGTCAGGGTATAGATGCTCCCCTTTTTCGATTTTGTAATATCGGAGCCAAGCTCCACAATCTGTTCCCGATCCTGTTTGTTCAGATTCTCATTCATAGCAGCGCCTCCCGCTTTCTAGGATAACCGCTTACCGCTGAATAATTCCCTCTTGCAAGAGCGTTCTTTTTGTCGTATAATAATGCCCGGTGATGATATGGCAACGAAAACAAACGCCGTGCGCCTTGTGGAGCAGGCGGGAATCCCCTGCCGGGAACAGTTTTATGAATTTGACGAATCCGACCTCAGCGGCACCCACGCCGCCCAGGCCATCGGTATGCCGCCCGAGCAGGTTTTTAAGACCTTGGTTGCCCGGGGTGAGAAAACCGGCATCAACGTGTTCTGCATCCCCGTGTGCTGCGAGCTGAACCTCAAGAAGGCCGCCAAAGCCGCCGGGGACAAGAATATGGAGCTGGTGGCGGTGAAGGAGCTGCTGGGGCTTACCGGGTACATCCGGGGCGGCTGCTCTCCCGTGGGCATGAAGAAAAAGTATCCCACGTTTCTTGACGAAACCTGCGTGTTGTGGGAGGAAATCGCCGTTTCCGCCGGGGCCAGGGGCCATCAGATGATTCTCCCGCCGGAGAAGCTGGCGGAGCTGGTTTCGGCAAAGCTTGTTGATTTGACAGAATAAACAGAAAGGAAGAATATTTATGTACGAGTACAAGACCAAGGGCACCTGCTCTCAGATGATCTACTTCGATCTGGAGGACGGCAAGGTCAAAAACGTCCAGTTTCTGGGTGGCTGCAACGGCAACCTCAAGGGCATCGGTCAGCTGGTGGAGGGCATGAACGTGGACGACGTCATCGCCCGGCTGGAGGGCACCACCTGCGGCATGAAGAAGACCTCCTGCCCCGATCAGCTGGCCCAGGCTCTGAAGGCAGCCAAGGCGGGCGTATAAACGAAAGAGGACAGCAAAATCGCTGTCCTCTCTTTTTATGACTGCATAGCTTCCTGTCCGTGCCGCAGAAGCCAGGTGCGACGCATTCGCTCCAGGAATTCCGGCATATTCGCCGGGGACCGGACTTCGTCCGCCGGTTCCGGCTGCACCCAGGGCAGCTCCATCTCCCCTGCCCAGAGGAAAAAGCCGTCAGTCTCCCCGGTTTCCAGCACGATGGGTATGTCCCCCACTGCCAGCTGGCTGCGGCCCCATCGCAGAATCCGGCCCTTCACCGGGTAGCAGGCCAGGTACAGGTTGGGTGTGAAGGGCATCAGCTCGCAGGGGCCCATGGGATCGATGCCCAGCCTTGACAGGGCCGCGCAC
>CAMGCA010000283.1 GCA_946011705.1 uncultured Clostridia bacterium
GTGAGCGAGGGGGGGGACAATTTGCTTCTGATGGTCTTCCAGCTGGGTATTCAGGTCTCGGTTCTGGGGAGCAACCCCCAGAACGACGGCAAGGTCATCCGGCTGGTGTTCCCCCAGCTGACGGAGGAGCGCCGTAAAGACCTTGCTAAGCAGGTCAAGAAGTACGCCGAGGACGCCAAGGTTGCCATGCGCAACATCCGCCGGGACGGCATGGACTATGTGAAGAAGCTGAAGAAAAACAGCGAAATCACCGAGGACGACCAGAAGAAGGCGGAAAAGGATCTTCAGGATCTGCTGGACAAGAACATCAAGCGGGTGGATGCCGCTCTGGCAGCGAAAGAAAAGGAACTCATGTCTCTGTAATTCACAGAGCGCGCCGATCAGTAGTATGTCATTGCGAACCGGTGCGCACACTGGTGTGGCGATCCGTCTATTTCTCCGGCATAACCGTTGGGGGCGCATTGCGCCTCCAACGAACGCATATTATGATTTTAGAAAGAGGTGCTCATTTTGGCACTTTCGGAAAAACCCAAACCACCCCGGCACATTGCCATCATCATGGATGGCAATGGACGCTGGGCGAAACAGCGGGGTCTGCCCCGCACCGCCGGTCACGCCGCGGGGGCCGAAGCCTTCCGGCGCATTGCCAATTACTGCCGCACACTGGGTGTGGAGTATCTGACGGTATATGCCTTCTCCACGGAGAACTGGAAACGCTCCGCCGAGGAAGTGGCGGGCATTATGAAGCTGCTGCGCCGGTATCTGGAGGAAGCCCTGCGGGATATGGAGAAAAACCGGGTCCGATTCTGCTTCTTCGGGGACTTGACAAAACTCAGCCCGGAATTGCAGGCTCTGTGCGACCGGGCGCAGAAGCAAAGTGAAGACTACGATGTGCAGGTGAATTTCTGCCTGAATTACGGCGGACGGGATGAGATTGTGCAGGCCGCCCGGCGGTTTGCGCAAGACGTGGCGGACGGAAAACACCAGCCGGAGGAGTTGACCGAGGAGGCGTTTTCCTCCTACCTGTACTCCGCGGAGGTTCCCGACCCGGAGCTGATCATCCGGCCCTCCGGGGAAAAGCGCACCAGCAATTTCCTGCTGTGGCAGTCCGCTTACTCGGAATATGTGTTTATGAATGTACTGTGGCCCGATTTCTCTCCTGCGGATCTGGATGCGGCCCTTGAGTACTATCACCGGCGCAACCGCCGGTTTGGAGGGGTATAAAGAGATATGAAGACTCGCATCATCGCGGCGGCGGTGCTGGTGCCGTTTTTGTTCCTGATCGTTCTGGTTGCCCCGGAAAGCGCGGCGGCGGCAATTCTCGGCGTTCTGCTCGCCATTGCCTCCTATGAGCTGCTGTACCGCACGGGACTGGTGAAGCATCCCCGTCTGGTTATCTACTCCTCCGTTATGGCCTTTGCCCTGTCCATGTGGAGCTACTTTGGAGCGGTGCGGGCCTATTTCGTGCTGATGCTCATGGTCTACACCATGCTGCTGTTTGCCGAAATGATGCTCGATCACATTAAAATCCGTTTTGAGCTCATCGGTATGTGCTTTGTTTCCGGCGTCATCATTCCGTACCTTCTGACAGCGCTGATCCGGATTCTGACCATGGACATCGGACGCTATGTGATCCTGATTCCCTTCATCGTGGCCTTCATGAACGATGCCGGTGCCTACTTTGCCGGTCTGCGGTTCGGCAAGCACAAGCTGGCCCCTGTGGTCAGCCCCAACAAGACCATCGAGGGCGTCTTCGGCGGTCTGGCGGGGGCCACCATCGGTATGCTGATCTACACCATCATTCTGGACCTGCCGCTGAAACTGGATGTGAATTACGGCATCGCCCTGCTGTATGGAATCGTCGGCTCCGCTGTGGGCACCTTCGGAGACCTGTGCTTCTCCATAATCAAGCGTCAGACCGGCATCAAGGATTACGGAAATCTGATTCCCGGTCACGGCGGCGTGCTGGACCGATTCGATTCTCTGACCATGGTGGCTCCTCTGATGGAGGCGTTGCTGCTGATCCTGCCGCTGATCCGGCTGTAAAGGGGATACTTCATAATGGTAAAATGCGTCAGTATTCTTGGCTCTACCGGCTCCATCGGCCGGCAGAGCCTGGACATTATCAGCCGCCTGCCGGAAATCAAGGTGGCGGCTTTAACTGCGGGCACCTCCGTGGAGCGGATGGCGGAGCAGTGCCGGGAATTCAGACCTCAGCTGGCCGTCATGGCTACGGAAGCGGCGGCAAAAGAACTGGCATCTCAGATTAGCGACCTGCCTATTCGGGTAAACTGGGGGCAGGAGGGTCTGCTGGAAGCCGCGTCCCTGCCAGGCGCGGACTGCGTCATCACCGCCGTGGTGGGCATGGTGGGGTTGAAGCCAACCCTTGCCGCCATCCGGGCAGGCAAGCGCATCGGCCTTGCCAACAAGGAGCCTCTGGTCTGTGCTGGGGAGCGGGTCGTGGCGGAGGCGGGAGAGGACCGGGCGGAGGTTATCCGCGTGGACTCCGGGGCCTCCGCGATCTTCCAGTGCCTGATGGGCTGCGGTGATAAAAAAGAGGTCAAACGGCTGATTCTGACCTGTTCCGGCGGCCCCTTCTTCGGTAAGACCCGTGAGGAGCTGAAAACCGTGACCCAGGCGGATGCCCTCAAGCACCCCAACTGGAAAATGGGCGCGAAAATCACCATCGACTGCGCTACCCTGATGAATAAGGGCTTGGAGGGCATCGAGGCCATGCGGCTGTACCGGATGCCATTGGAGAAAGTGGACGTGGTGATTCACCGGCAGAGCGTGGTGCACTCCATGGTGGAGTTCACCGATGGCGCGGTGATGGCCCAGCTGGGTACCCCGGATATGCGCCTGCCCATCCAGCTGGCCCTGACCTACCCGGAACGGATTCCCTGTCCGGTGGAGCCGCTGGATCTGCTGACCTGCGGCCCGCTGACCTTCTCGAAACCCGACATGGAGAACTTCCCCTGTCTGGCGCTGGCCTACGAGTGCGCGAAAAAGGGCGGTACGGCCTGCCCCGCCATGAACGGCGCCAATGAGGAAGCGGTGGCCATGTTCCTCAGAGACGAGATCGGCTTCTACGATATTTACGGCCTTGTTTCTCAGGCGGTGGAGGCGGTGCCATTCCTGAAAAATCCCACTCTGGAGGAAATTCTGGAGGCTGACCGTCTGGCGCGTGCTGCGGTCAGAGCATTATCCCACAATTAAGCGAGGCATTCTATGAGCGTTCTTTTTGCGATCATCCTATTCAGTCTGCTGATTTTTGTACACGAGCTGGGACATTTCGCTGCGGCGAAGCTGTCCGGTGTGCAGGTCAACGAGATATCCAACTTCATAAACCCGATACAGAGCTCGAACCAAAAACGGGAGACACTATACACCCTAAGAGAG
>CAMGCA010000284.1 GCA_946011705.1 uncultured Clostridia bacterium
CTCGGTAGCAGCGGGGGCCTCGGTAGCAGCGGGAGCTGCCTCAGTAGCGGCAGGCGCCTGGGTAGCCGCAGGAGCCTCGGTGGCAGCGGGGGCAGAGGAGCCGCCGCAGGCAGCCAATCCCAGCACCATAGCCAGAGTCAGCAGCACAGCCAGAATCTTTTTCATGATGTATTCCTCCATAATTTTAGGATTCGGTATCAAAATATACCGGAGATTTATTGTCGCACATTTCCCGCAAAAAATCAACACCGAAATGTGAATTTTCCGGGATTTTCTGCCAGGTAAAACAGACGTCACCCGTTGGCGGACATATGCTCCCCGGCGCGGAAGCCATAGGGCAGAAGCTGTGCCAGTGTCACAGTCTCATAGCCCTGACCGTTCACCAGATAAATGAGAAAATCGTCCTTACAGAACTCCCGCATGACCTGACGGCAGACCCCGCAGGGTGGGAAAGCCCCGGCGATGACGCCATCCTTGCCGCCGCAGACGGCGATGGCGGTAAAGTCCCGGTGCCCGTCATAGACGGCCTTGAAAAAGGCGGTGCGCTCGGCGCAGTTGGTTGGACTGTAGGCGGCGTTTTCGATGTTGCAGCCCTGATAGACGGCGCCGTCGGCGCACAGCAGCGCCGCCCCAACCTTGTAGCCCGAATAGGGCACATAGGCATGGCCCATGGCCTCGATTGCAAGTTTACATAATTCTTCCGGATACATAATCCATCCCCCAAACGTCGTATGTCATTGCGAGGAGCGCAGCGACGTGGCAATCCGTTCTCCTTGATGTGCAGGTTGCATGACCTGATTAGATACGGATTGCCACGCCAGTGTGCGCACTGGCTCGCAATGACACTGTTATTTCATAATTTCCTTGGCAAAGCTTCTGCCAGGTGTCGTATACTTCACGCCCAGTAGCTCCGTGACGGTGGCGGCGATATCGGCAAAGGTCGCCCTGGTGCCCAGATTCACAGGCTTCACGCCCTTGCCCAGCACCAGCAGGGGCACATACTCCCGGGTGTGGTCGGTGGTGGCGGTGTAGGCCGGGTCGCAGCCGTGGTCGGCGGTGATCATCAGAATGTCCTCCTGTCCCAGCTTGGGCAGGAATTCCCCCAGCCAGGCGTCAAACTCCGACAGAGCGTTCGCATAACCGTCAATATTCCGGCGGTGGCCGTAGACCATGTCGAAATCCACCAGATTCACAAAGCACAGGCCGTTAAATCTACGGGCGGCGAAATCGTCAGTGTGGGCCATCCCATCGGCGTTGCTCTTGTTGAACACATACTCCGTGTCCCCGTGACCGGCAAAAATATCATGGATTTTGCCCACGGCCAGACAATCCAGCCCCGCCGCCTTGACGGCGTCCAGCATGGTTTCGGCCGGCGGCTCCAGAGAAAAATCGTGGCGGTTGGCGGTACGGCGGAACCCTTCTTCGGGATTTCCCACGAAAGGACGGGCGATCACCCGGCCCACGCCGTGCCTGCCCCGCAGAATCTGCCGGGCCTTGCGGCAGGCATCGTACAGCTCATCCAGAGGAACCACGTCCTCGTGGGCGGCAACCTGAAATACGGAGTCGGCGGAGGTGTAGACAATCCACTTGCCGGTTTCCATGTGCTCTTTGCCGTAGTCCCGGATCACATCCGTGCCGGAATAGGGGAGGTTACATAACATCCCCCGGCCCGTGGCCTGTTCGAAGGCGTCCAGCACCTCCTTCGGGAAGCCCTCCGGATAGGTGGGCAGGGGTTCCGGGGAGATGATGCCGGAAATTTCCCAGTGGCCGATGGTGGTGTCCTTGCCCATGGAGCGTTCCGTCAGCCGGGCGTAAGCCCCCATAGGCGCGTCCGCCTTGGGAAGGCAGTCCACGCCGTCAATATTCCCCAATCCGGCGGAAATCATGTTGGGGATGTGCAGTTTATCGGAACCGGCGCAGGAGCGCAGGGTGTTCACCCCCACGTCGCCAAATTTCTCGCTGTCCGGCATGGCCCCAATGCCGAAGGAATCCAGAACGATTAAAAAGATACGCTTCATAAAATCACCTGATTCAAGGTTGATAGAGAAAATTGTCCCTTAGTGGATTAAGAAAGCATGTCATTGCGAACCAGCCCGCAGGCTGGTGTGGCAATCCGCATCCCCTTTCGCTCTTTGATGACGGACCTTTCCAAAAGGAGAACGGATTGCCACGTCGGGCTTCGCCCTCCTCGCAATGACATGCTAATATGATAAGTTCTTCTTTACTTTCCTTCCATTGCCACAGCCACATCCAATGCAACCTTCATCATGGTGGTGAAAGCCGTCTGGCGCTCTTCCGAGGTGGTCTCCACGCCCTTGAGCACATGATCGGAGATGGTGCAGATGCACAGGGCCCGCTTGCCGTACCGGGCGGCGTTCATGTAGAGAGCCGCAGCCTCCATTTCCAGCGCCATGACGCCCATTTTCCGCAGGCCGTACACGCTGTCCAGCCCCTCCGGCACACCCACATGGTCGCCGTAGAACACATCGGAGGAATTCACGTTGCCCACATGGTAGGTTGCACCGTGGTTTTCCGCGGCCTTCACCGCTTCGGTCAGCAGCTCAAAGCTTGCGATGGGAGCAAAGGTGCCGGGCAGGTGGAACTGGGCGGCAAAGTTGGAATCGGTGCAGGCGCCCTGCGCGATGACCAGATCATAGAGGTTGATATCGTCCTGAATGGACCCGGCGGAGCCCACCCGGATAATATTCTCCACACCGTAGCCGTTGTAGAGCTCGTGGGAGTAGATGCCGATGGCGGGCATACCCATACCGGAGGCCATGACGGAAACCTTGACGCCCTTGTAGGTGCCGGTATAGCCCTGAACGCCCCGGACGTTGTTAACTAAGACAGGGTTTTCCAGAAAATTCTCCGCGATGAATTTGGAGCGCAGGGGGTCGCCGGGCATCAGCACGGTTTTGCCGAAATCTCCGGGCTTCGCGGAAATATGAGGGGTTGGGGTTGTAAGCATAACATTATCCTCCTTGATAAGAAGTGTGGAGTGTGGAGAGTGAAGAGTGGAGGTATCGGAATCAGATGATTTATACATCGCCTAAGGCGATTCCATCACTCCACACTCCACTCTTCACGCTCCAAACTCAGTAAGCGTTGTCATTTTCCAGTCCTTTGGCGATCTTCACAATACGGCTGGTGCCCAGGCGGTCGGCGCCCAGTTCGATGAACTTTTCCGCGTCCTCCAGAGAAGAAATGCCGCCGGCGGCCTTGATCTTCACATGAGGGGCAACGTGCTTTGCGAACAGCGCCACATCGGCGAAGGTCGCGCCCGCTTTAGAAAAACCTGTGGAGGTCTTGATGAAGTCTGCGCCGGAATCGGAAACGCACTTGCACAGGGCGATCTTTTCCTCATCGGTGAGCAGGC
>CAMGCA010000285.1 GCA_946011705.1 uncultured Clostridia bacterium
AATTGCGGGGCCGCTGAAAATTACGGTATTTCCCAGAAAAAAGAAGCCGAAAAAGCAGAAGGCAAAGCAAAAAAAGCAGAATGCGGAGAAAAGCACGGAATCAACGGATTCCGGGGACAACCCCCCGCAGCCCCCAAAACCACTCCCGGAGCCGAAGGAAAAAGGCGGAAGCCTCACCCGCTTTCTTCCTCTCGTCAGGCTGGGGCTGAAATTTCTGGGGGATTTTCGCCGGAAGCTGCGTGTGGATAACCTCTGTCTGCGACTGATTCTGGCAGGGGACGACCCCTGCGATCTGGCCGTGAATTATGGCAGGGTTTGGGCTGCCGCTTCTAATCTGATGCCCCAGCTGGAACGGCTGTTCGTGATCAAAAAAAGGGACATTCAGGTGGAATGTGACTTCACGGCTGAAGAAATCAGTGTGATTGCCCATGTGGACATAACCATTACCCTGGGCCCCTACCGCGGACGCCGTGACCCTGCTCCCCGTGAGCAAGGCCCGCGGTGGTTTTGGCGGCGGCGGCTCCGATTTTGTAAGCAGTAAGGGCGGGGAAAACCCCTTTGGCGGCGGTGTCGGCGGAGGTGTGAAGGTGACGCCCCTGTGCTTCCTGATCATTCAGGATGGCAATGTCCGCATGATGCCCGTGCCGGTGCCCGCCAGCTCTACAGCGGATCGGATCGTGGAAATGATGCCCGACACGCTGGAAAAGCTGAATGCTCTGCTGGACAGCAAAAAATCGGGAAAAACGGGAGAATAACCCAACGTTCATCCGGGCAGACTAGTCTCGGGTGAGATACATGAAACGATTTTTCGCCGGGGCGGCGGCCGCGTTGATGGCCGTCGCTCTGCTGATTCCTGTAAAAACAGAAGCGGTTTCCGCACGCCGGGCCTATGTATTGGACGCTGTCAGCGGGCGGGAGCTGTTTGCGCGTAACGAAGACCAGCGCAGTCTGATTGCCAGCACGACCAAAATCATGACCGCGCTGATCATCTGCGAGCAGTGCAACGTGCTGGACAGAATGCGCATCCCCAAGGAAGCCGTTGGCATTGAGGGCTCCTCCATGTACCTGAAGGAGGGGGAAGTGCTGACTCTTCAGGAACTGCTGTATGGTCTGATGCTGTCCTCCGGTAACGATGCCGCGGTTGCGCTGGCTATCTACTGCGGCGGCACGGTGGAGGGCTTCGCGGAACTGATGAACGATAAGGCCAGAATCCTGGGCCTTACCGGAACCCACTTTGAAAACCCCAATGGTCTGGACAGTCCCGGTCACTATTCCACCGCCCGGGATCTGGCGGTCCTTGCCGCTTACGCTATGAAAAACCCTGTTTTTTATAAGACGGTATCCGCAAAAAATGTCAAAGTCGGGGAGCGCTGCCTGACGAACCACAATAAGCTTCTGTGGAAGCTGGAGGGCGCGGACGGGGTCAAGACCGGCTTTACAAAAGCCGCGGGCCGCATTCTGGTGTCCAGCGCAACCCGGCAGGGAAGAAGGATCATCGGTGTGACCATTGACGCGCCCGATGACTGGAACGACCATTGCCAGCTGCTGAACGATGGCTTTACCCGTTATCAGAACAGACAAATCGTTCAGGCTGGGCAGTGTGTCGGCACGCTTGCGGTATTGGGTGGAGAGAGCCATCGCGTTCAGGTGCTGGCGGCGGAGAACTTTTCCTATGCTCTGGCCCAGGGGGAATCGCCTGTGCTGGTACTGACCGGGCCGGGATTTGTCTATGCTCCGGCGGTGGAGGGCGCCGACGCCGGCTTTGCCTATGTGCTGATTAACGGCAACGCCATTGGAAAGGTTCCCGTGGTATTTGGAGACACCGTGGAGCAAAACGCGACGGAACAGAAGGGCTTCTGGCGGAGGATACTGGAACGTTAGGATGGAGGTTGTATGCGGCAACGACTGCAAAAAATACTGTCTGCCCGGGGCGTTGCGTCCCGCCGCAGAGCGGAAGAAATGATTCAAAACGGACAGGTGACGGTCAATGGCATTGCAGCATCCCTGGGTGACAGTGCTGACCCGGAAACCGATGAGATCCGCGTAAACGGACAACTGCTCCCCGGCGGGCAGCAGTCCGTGTACATCCTTTTGAATAAGCCAAGGGGCTATGTGACCACGCTGTCCGATGAAAAGGGCAGACCCAATGCTGCCCAGCTGGTAGCGGACTGCGGAATCCGTGTCTACCCGGTTGGCAGACTGGATATGGACTCCGAGGGACTGCTGCTGTTTACCAATGACGGCGCTTTTGCCAACGCCCTGACCCACCCAAAACAGGAAGTGGAAAAAGTCTACGAGGTCTGGGTGTCCGGCTATCACCCCGGCGGGGAAGAAAAAATGTCCCGCCCGATTGTTCTGGACGGCTATCGCATCCGCCCGCCGAAGGTGACCCTCCTCGGCGACAGGGAGGCGAAAGCGAAGCTCCGGGTGACCATTCATGAGGGCCGCAACCGTCAGATCCGCAGAATGTGTGAAGCGGCTGGAATGCGCTGCACCCGTTTGAAACGAATTCAGGAGGGAAATCTGCTCCTGGGCGACCTTCCCAGCGGCCACTGGCGATACCTGACGCCGGAGGAAATTGCAGAACTGAAATAAATATTGCATGACGCTGCTTTTGCTCTTGCAAAACGCGGCGTCATTTGCTACTATGATGGCAGCGGTGAAATCATACTCTGCCGCATTGGGAGAAAACTATGAGTTACGACATTTTAACGATATTACAGGAGAAGGACCCGACCTTTTCCAAGGGCCAGCGGCGCATTGCCCGCTATATTACGGAGGCCTACGACAAGGCCGCGTTTATGACCGCCAACCGGCTGGGAAAAACCGTAGGGGTATCGGAATCCACGGTGGTGCGTTTTGCGGTGGATCTGGGTTTTGACGGCTATCCCAGTATGCAGAAGGCCATGCAGGAGATGGTGCTGAACCGGCTGACCTCCGTCCAGCGCATTGAGGTAGCCAATAACCGGCTGGGAGATCAAGACATCGTCTCCATGGTGCTTCACTCAGACATGGAAAAGCTTCGCAAAACCAGCGAAATTCTGGACCGGGAGGAATTCAACGCCGCTGTCAACGCCATCATCAAGGCCAAGCGGGTGTACATCCTCGGTGTCCGTTCGGTAGAGCCGCTGGCAAACTTTTTGGGGTATTATCTGAACTATATGTTCAACAATGTCCATATTGTATCCGGCTTTGGCACGGTGGAAATGTTTTGAGAAGATTGTAGGCGTGAACAGTGAGGACGTGGTGATCGCCTTCTCCTTCCCCCGCTATTCCTCCACAGCCACAAAAGGCGCCCAGTACTGCCGAGGCGCCGGCGCTACGGTGATCGGCATTAGGGATAACCGCCGGTCGCCGCGGGGCAGCAACGGCGCGC
>CAMGCA010000286.1 GCA_946011705.1 uncultured Clostridia bacterium
ATCACAAGCTGCATGCCATCACCTCCAGAGAAGCACCCCTGCGCACCTCACGGTGGCAGGGGTGCACGCAGCCTTCGCCGTAGCGCTGACAGCCATAGCAAAGGTGATCTTCAGGGAGGTCAGTCTTTCTGACCTCCCGCATGGGATGGGGCTTGCCGGTCATCAGCTTTTCATAGAACCGGGACTTCCCGGTGGTAAAGTAACTCATTTGGATTCCGTCTCCTCCTGTTCGTTATAGGATTCAAATTCGGCATAGTCCTCTTCATTCTCGTCCATGCCGTAGTCATAGTCATCCAGATCGGTGTCACCCTTGGTTTTGGGATTGGGCATCTTGTTTTTCAGGAAGTACCAGCCCATGACGCCAAGCATGACGATCATCAGCAGCACAGCCAGAACAGCGCCGGAATTGGACTTCTTCTCCGGCTCCTTCACCGGCTCTGTCGCGGGGACGGTGGGTTCCTCAGAGGGTTCCGGCTCTCTGCCCACGCACTCGGTCATGTTTTTGGCGCAGATCGGACAGGTGGTGTTCACATGACCGGCATAACAGCGGTCAATGCAGCCGCAGACCTCCACTTTCTCGCCGTCCTCCAGCAGCGCCTGCAAATCAGCGTCATCCACCTTGTTCAGGAAATAGGTGCTGAACTGCTCACTTTTTTCATCCACCGGGGCATCGTAGTCGATGATGATGTAGAAAATCTCCCCGCTGCGGGTTTCGATGGTGATGAACTGCTCATTGGTGTCCGCATGGAACTGGAGATCTTTTGCAATGGCATTTCCCTCCGTAAAGGGTTCCACCGGTGTCACCGTGGTGGGGGTGGTCGGAGCTGTGGCAGCAGGCGGCTGGGTTTCCGGCGGCGTGGTGGGTTTCGGTGTGGTGGGTTTCGGTGCAGTCGACTGGGGTTCCGTGGGGTCGGCGGTGTAGATGATTACATCGTCCTTGGGGGGATTGGCTTCGGCGGATGCCGTTATGGTCAGAAACGACATACACAGCATCAGCACCGCCAACAGAGTGAAAAAGCGGCGATTAAGCCTCAATGGAAGCATCCTCCTTATCCTTGGTTTCGGCGGAATTGGGCGCAGCCTGGACTTTCGCCAGCAGCCCGGACAGGGCTTCCGGCGTCAGGCCGCACTCACGCACCATGTAGATGATGTCGATGTTCTCCAGCTCCTGAATCTGCTTTTTCAGCTCTGTGTTTCGGGACTGGAGTTTTTCGATTTTCTCCGTGTTTTTCTCCAGTTCGGTACGGAGTTTTTGCAGTTTGGAATTCATAAAATCACGCTCCTTATCAGGGCAGCCGTCCAAAGGTGAAGAAATGGGACTGCCAGTATTGGGTGTTGATATTTGTGTAGGAGATGGGGTCGCCGCAGTGCAGCATGCGGTTGTTGCCCACATAGATGCCCACATGGGAGACACCATTTGTCTTGTAGGTGCCCTTGAAGAACACCAGATCACCGGGACGGGCATTGCTGCGGGACACCGGGGTGCAGAGGTTGTAAAGCCCCTGGGCGCTGGTGCGGCCTACACTCCAGCCGCTGTGATTGATGACCCAGCAGACGAAGCCGGAACAGTCAAAGGAAGTGCTGGGACTGCTGCCGCCCCAGACATAGGGGTAGCCCAGATATTTTTCCGCTTCCTTTATCATGGCGGCAAATTTAGCATCTTCCAGCGCATCCGGGGGGATGTCGTAGTCCGTGTAGCCGTCGATCAGGTGCTTCTGGATGTAGTCGGAATCCGGGAACAGGTCGGGGCGGTTGCCCAGGGTCGCCATGTAGAGCGCATACCGACCCAGAGTTTCCTCGTTCATCACATACACAGGGACATGGCTCAGATCAAAGTTTTCCAGCTTGACGGTGACGCTCCTGTAGGTGTAGGGAACCTGGGCTTCATACGCATATTCCTCCATAATGGGGTCGCCCCACTGGTCGTACAGATAGGCCCCGGTGATGGGATCACGGGCATGGCGTTCCCCGGTGACGGTTTCCGTCCGATAGCGGGTTTCACTCTCCACGGTTTCCGTGAGGATGTACTGCTTGTCAAAAAGCATATCCAGCGTTCCCATGACTTCCTGTAATGTCCACTCGCCGGGGTGCATGGCGGACAGAATCGCCGTCAGCACATAGGGGTCATGGCCAATATCGTCCAGCTCATAGTGATACGCATCGTAGTCATGGGTTTGTTCATACCGATCAAGCTGCCGCTGCAATGCCTGTTCCATAGCGCAGTAGGTAGCTTCCGCACCCACAATATCATCGTCAGCGGCGGCATAGCTGCCGGCAGCGATTCCTGCGCCGATGCCCTCCACCATCATGGAGCAGGAGGACACGGCATTCAGGAGGAATGCCAGAATCAGTAGGATGCCGAGAACGGCGGTGAAGCCCTTCTTATGCCGTGCCACAAAAGCTGCGGCCTGCTCGGTCTTTTTAGTGGCTTCCTTTGCCGTTTTTGCGCTAGTTTCCGCAGTACGGAATCCAGCTTTTTGGGCAGCATACTGGCGCTTGATGGCCTGCTTCTGCCGCCAACGGGAAAGGGGGTTGCTGGTGGGGTGTTCCACCTCCGCTTTCTTTTGCAGGGCATGGATATTGGCTTTCTCCAAATGCTTTTCCGCGCGGGCGGCGGCACGGTAGGGCTGGAGCTGGGTGCTGTGGTACACCTGCTGAAGAAGATGCCCTGTGCCCTCGGCGCTGTCTGCAACGGCATCCGCAGCTTCCACACCTACATTGTCATCCCCGGATTCCCGGATTTCCCGGCGAATCTGCCTGCGGACTGCGGCAGCGGGGGCGTCGGTGACTTTGAGCTGAGAGGGCGGCTTCTTTTCCGTATCCTCAAAATGGAGCTTCACCTTGATCTTGCCGTTACTGTTGTCGGCAATCAGCTCCGGCTTGATAACCTTTTTGGTGGGGATTTTTGCCTGGGCTTTTTCTGCCTTGTCAGCAGCCTTTTCCGCTTTCTGAACGGCTTTGCCCATTACCGGGTCAAGCCGCTCTTTATCGGTGAATTGCAGCCGGGATTCACGCAAAAATACCACCTGCCAGAGTTACCGGGGTATGGGTATTTCTCATTCCTCTGCATCCTCCTTCTTGTCTGACGGGCGAGTGGTCATAAGCCGGTACAGCTCCGTATCCTTGGGGAAGTTGTCCACGAAGGGCACGATGGTATCGCCGTAGAACAGCAGGCCTTCACCGGCATTGGAGTGGGTTACATAGGAGAGCTGGTGGGGAGAAATGCCAAGCTGCTGGGCAAGAATCTTCCGGTCACCGGCAGCCTGGTTGAGCATGTAGATGAAGTCAGAATTCTCAAAAATGTTCTCAACTTCTCTGGAAGCCAGCAAATCTTTGACATTTTGGGTGATGCCGGTGGGAATACCGC
>CAMGCA010000287.1 GCA_946011705.1 uncultured Clostridia bacterium
CACGGAAAGCACCTCCTATCCCTCGTACACTTCGCTGTTTTTCTCCACACCCGGCAGGTTTTTGAGCGGATACCGCACTTTCTGGCTGTAAACCGTACTGC
This sequence comes from uncultured Clostridia bacterium, assembly GCA_946011705.1. Classification (GTDB taxonomy): domain Bacteria; phylum Bacillota; class Clostridia; order Oscillospirales; family Oscillospiraceae; genus Faecousia. Next base: position 102 of record CAMGCA010000287.1, read on the forward strand.
CGGACAGCTGGGTGGAGTAGCTGCCCGCGCCGATGACCGTGGCCCGGATGGTCTCCCTGCCCAGCGCGTACTGCCCCCGGCACAGGCTGCTTTTTCGTATGGTCTGGCCCAGAATCGGGCCGAGATCGCCGAATTGATTCCATGGCAGCTCCTCCGCCATGCAGTCGGCTACTCCGCCGGAAAAGGATATGATCACTTCCCCGGCCGGTGGATTCCATTTCCGTCCCGTTTCTTCGGTAAGGAGCTTCTCCATCAGCTGTGTGGGTTCCCGCAGACCCGCCGCCATTTCCAGCGTCTGCGTCAGGCTCTGCGCCAATTCACGCAGTTCCGCTTGTGTTGCGATTTCTCCCGGTTTTCCCGAAAATATCCCGGACAGAACGGAAGATACATAGGTGATTTCCCCATTTTCCCGGAATTTTATCAACCGTCCGCCTACATTCAGGCAGCCGGTACGGGTGATTTTTCCGTCCTCAATGAGCGCCAGATTGCTGGTTCCCCCGCCGATGTCCATGTGCAGCACAGGCTTGCCGGTAGTTCGGGAAAGCTCCACCGCGCCGGCCCCCTTTGCCGCCAGCACACTCTCCAGATCAGGCCCGGCGGTGGCCACTACAAAATCTCCGGCATAATCTGACAACGCGTCCAGCACCGCCCGGGCATTTTCCTTTCGACTGGTCTCCCCGGTGATGATAATGGCCCCGGTGTCCACGTCCTCCCGGTGGATGCCCGCTTTTTGGTACTCCGCCTGGACAATTTCCCGGATACCCCTTCCGTCCACATGGCGCTCATCCAGCAGCGGAGTAAAATAGACCGGGCTTTTATACAGGACATTCCGCTCCGTAATGTCCATGTCCGGCACCGCGAAGGAGGACGCCCGGTTTTCTACCGTCAGCCGGGAAACCACCAGTTGGGTGGAGGTGGTGCCCACGTCCAGTCCCACGCTGAGCAGACTTTCAGACACGGCCCGTCACCTCTTCCAGAATCCGCCGGACCAGAAAATCCTCCACGCTCATGGGATTGCTCTGGCAGCAGGGGTCTGACAGGGTGGCCTTCACAATCTCATCCGCGTTCCGCCAGACACTCCGTGGGTCAACCCCCGCCTGCACCAGCGTCTCCGGCAGATTCAGCTCCCGCCGCAGACGGATCAGTCCGTTTTTCAGATTTCTGACGGCAATGGTATCCACGCTTCCGCCCATACCCGCCGCCCGGGCCAGTTCCGCGTATTTTTTTGCGGCAACATGGGCATTGCAGCCGATGATCGACGGCAGAATAATGGCGTTCAGCCGCCCATGGGGCACATGGAACATACCGCCCAGACTGTGGGACATGGCGTGGCACAGTCCCAACCCCGCCTGGGTGAAGGCCATGCCCGCCATGGTCGCGGCAAGATGCACCTTCAGCCGAACGGTTGTATTTCCCGCGTAGGAGGCGGGCAGCGCGGCGAAAGCGCTGGAGAATGCCTCCCGGGCATACAAATCCGTAATGGTTCCGGCGCCCCGGGCCACATAACTTTCCGCCGCGTGGGTCAGTACGTCAAAGCCCGTCTCGGCGATCAGACCCTTGGGCAGTTCGGTCAGCAGGTCGCTGTCCAGAATGGCCACATCCGGGCGCAGACGCTTATCAACCAGCGGGTTCTTAACCCGGTCATGGGTGAGCATCGAGAAAGCAGTCACCTCAGAGCCGGAGCCGGAAGTGGTGGGAATCGCCACCAGTTTGTAGCTGCCCTTGGCAAAAAACGCCATTGCCTTTGCGCAGTCCATGGCACTGCCGCCCCCCAGCGCCACCAGCAGATCCGGTTCAAAGGCCCGGAGCCGTGCCGTGCCCTCCGCCGCCAGTTCCACCGTAGGGTCCGGCTGGATTTTGTCAAAAACCTCCGATTCCTGACAGTTTGTCAATTCAACAATCCGCTTAGCCGTTCCATTTTTCACGAAGAAAGGGTCCGTCACCAGAAACAGCCGACGCGCGCCCATGGATGCCAGCGCACCGCAGGCCCCCGGCCCGGAAATAATCCTTGTCTTACAGGAGAATTCCTCCAATCAATACCACCGCCTTTTCAGAAGGTAGTATTTCCGCAAGACAAGGAAAGTATGTGCAAAAGAAGCGTAAAAAAAATCCCCGGATTCCGTTTGGAATCCGGGGAGAAACAGGTATTGAATTAGTACTCCAGGGGCTTGATGTGCCAGATTTCCTCGGCGTACTGACGAATGGTGCGGTCGGAGGAGAATTTGGCGGCGGAAGCCACGTTGGTCAGGCACTTGCGGCCGAAGGCCATGCGGTCGGCATAGTCCCGGTTGGCCTGCAGCTTGGCGTCGAGATAGGATTCGTAGTCCAGCAGCAGCCGGTACTGGTCGGAGTTGTTGCCCCAGTCCAGCAGGGAGTGGAACAGGTTGCGCAGGCCGTCGTCGGTGGGCACGGTGCCGTCCACCAGGGTGTTGATGGCCCGGCGCAGGTCGGCGTTGCTGTCGTAGATGCCACGGGGATAGTAGGAGCTGCGGCCGGCGTTGATCTGCTCCACGGTGTGACCGAAGATATACTCGTTGTCCCGGCCTGCCTCCTGAGCGATCTCCACGTTGGCGCCGTCCAGGGTACCCAGCGTCACAGCGCCGTTGAGCATCAGCTTCATGTTGCCGGTGCCGGAAGCCTCGGTGCCGGCAGGAGAAATCTGCTCGGAAACGTCGGCGGCGGGGATGATGTGCTCGGCATAGGAGCAGTTGTAGTTCTGAACGAAAACCACCTTAATCTTGTCAGCCACGGCGGGATCGCTGTTGATCATCCGGGCAACCCGGTTGATGTAGCGGATGACGGACTTGGCATCCACATAGCCGGGGGCGGATTTGGCGCCGAAGATATAGGCGGTGGGCTGGAAGTCGGGCAGACGGCCCTCCTTCAGACGGAAGTAGAGGTCCACAACGGACAGAATGTTCATCAGCTGGCGCTTATACAGGTGCAGACGCTTGACCTGCACATCGAACATGAAGTCGGGGTTCAGCATGACGCCCTCGTGCTTGGCGATGACATGGCACAGCTGCTCCTTCTTCTTCCGCTTGATGGCGTTGAATTGGGCCACGGTCTCGTCGTCGATATGGTTTTTCAGGCCCCCGATCAGCTCCAGATCCTTCAGGAAGTCGCCGCCCACCTTGGAGCGGATCATCTCCGTCAGCTCGGGATTGCACAGGCCCACCCAGCGGCGGGGGGTAATGCCGTTGGTCTTGTTCTGGAACCGCTCGGGGAAGGCGTGGGACCAAGCCTTGAAGCA
>CAMGCA010000288.1 GCA_946011705.1 uncultured Clostridia bacterium
GGTGCGGCTTCTCCCGCAGTGCGGAAGGGGGCATGGCGGAGCGGATAATGTCCACCAGCTCCAGGGTGGTTTCGATTTCCCTTTCCTCCCGCCGCTTGCAGATGGCGGCGGCAATCCGGGGGGCGAAGCGTTCCTCGCCGTAGTCGTAGAGAATCCGCTTTAATTCTTCATAGGACCACTGGTTTACGATCTGTTTCGCGTCCAGCGAGTCCTCGCCGTTCATGCGCATATCCAACGGCGCGTCGGCCATATAGGAAAAGCCCCGCTGACCATCGTCCAGCTGGGGAGAGGATACTCCCAGATCCAGCAGAATGCCGTCCACGCCAGTAATGCCAAGGCTTTCCAGTGCGCTGTCCATCTCGGAGAAGTTGCTGTGCACCAAAGCTACCCGGTCACCGAAGGGAGCAAGCCGCTCCCCCGCCGCGGTCAACGCCACCGGATCCCGGTCAATGCCGATGAGCTTTCCCGTGGTGAGCTGCGCCGCGATGCGGCTGGAATGGCCCGCGCCGCCCAGGGTGCCGTCCACATAGATGCCATCAGGCCTGATGTTCAGCCCTTCAATACATTCCTCCAGCAATACGGAGACATGATGAAATTCACTCATAGTCCGATTGCCTCCAACGATGCCAGCAGTTTTTCGGGGGTCAGATTCTCCGCCTCGAAGGCCGCGAATTCTTTCGCGTCCCAGATTTCCGCCTGACCGGCCCGGCCCACAATCATGACCTCCCGGTCAATGCCCGCGTAGTCCAGCAGGAACTGGGTCAGGCTGAAGCGGAACTGCTTATCCGGGGTGCACTCCGCCGCGTTCATGAAGATCAGGCTGGTGGCCCCCGCCCGCTGGGAAATGCTCAAGGCGTTAAAGTTGTCGGAAAGGCGCTGCCACTCCTCCGCAGTGTAGACAGTCAGGCAGCGGTGACCGCAGTTGACGCCCAGCGTCACAAAAAAGGTGTCGCCCAGCTCACTTCTGAGCTTTGCGGGCACAAACAGTCGGCCCTTTTCGTCCAGCTTCGCACCATACTTGCCGATCATCTGCTCCCCTCCTTCCCTTTTGCTCCACTTTACTACCCTTTTACTCCATTTGAGGACAGTATACTACCCCACCTGCGAAAAATCAATCTTTTTCTTCTTTTCTTTCCGCTTTTTCTGATATTTCTTCACTTTTTCAAACACTCGTTCTATAAAATCAGGTACAAAAGGAAAGCTCGCCCCCCTCCATGCGGAGCTTCACCCGGCTGGGCTTGCGGGAACAGCGCAGCAGGAAGCTGGCCAAGGGGCCCTCTACCTCGCTCTGCACCAGACGGCGCAGCTGTCTGGCCCCGTCCTTTCCGGGGCACTTTTCCATGAGAAAACCGGGCAGCTCCGGAGGCAGCAGCAGCTGGGTACCCATGGCAGCGGCGCGCTCCTGCAGCTGCCGCAGATACTTCCGGGCAATGGTCTCCATGGCGCCTTTGCTCAGGGCATCAAAATGCACGGTCTGGTCAATACGCCCCAGAAATTCCGGGGAAAAGGCCTGCCGGACAGCCTCCCCAATCTCGGCTGACCTGCCCCCGGCGCAGAAGCCCAGTCCCTCGCCCCGGATCTGACCGCCAATGTTGGAGGTCATGACGATGATGGTATTGCGGAAGCTGACCCGCCGCCCGGTGGAGTCCGTCAGAACCCCCTCCTCCATGATTTGCAGCAGGATGCCCAGCACCTCCGGGTGGGCCTTTTCCAGCTCGTCAAAGAGCACCAGACTGTAGGGCCGGCGGCGTACCGCCTCCGTCAGCTTACCGCCCTCCTCATAGCCCACATAACCGGGGGGCGCGCCAATGAGCCGGGAGACAGACTGCTTTTCCGTGTACTCCGTCATGTCCAGCCTGAGCATGGCCTCCCGGGAGCCGAAGACCTCCTGAGCCAGCGCCCGGCACAGCTCGGTTTTCCCCACGCCGGTGGGGCCGGTGAATAAAAGGCTTGCAATGGGGCGGCCAGCGTCCCGGATTCCGGAATATCCTCTGCGCACCGCTTCGGCAACGGCGGACACCGCTTTTTCCTGCCCCACCACCTCCGCAGACAGCAGGCCCTCCAATTCCAGCAGCCGTTCCCGTTCCCCGGCGGTGAGCCGTCCCACGGGGATTCCGGTGCGCTGGGACACCACCCAGGCGATATCCGACCCGGTGACGCCCCGGCTTCGTGCCGCGGGTTTTTGCAGATGCTGCATCTTGTCCCGCAGCTCAGCCGCCCGCTCGAACTGCCGCGCCCGGACGGCTCCCTGCAATTCCTCCTCCAATTCCTTCCGTGCCGCGCCGCCCCGGCCCGACTGCATCTCCTCCATCCGTGCCCGGGAGGCTCCCTCGTCCAGCAGGTCGATGGCCTTATCCGGCAGGTAAAGATCCGGCAGATACCGGGCGGACAGCCGCACCGCTTCCTTCAGCGCGTCATCGGAAATCCGCAGGTGGTGGTGCCGCTCCAGTCCCGGGCGCAGTGCCCGGAGAATGGAGAGGGTCGCCTCCTGGGTCGGTTCCTCCACCACTACAGGCCGGAACCGCCGGTCCAGCGCCGCATCCTTTTCAATATATTTCCGGTATTCGTCCCTGGTGGTGGCCCCCAGCATTTGCAGCTCTCCCCGGCCCAGAGCGGGTTTGAAGATATTCGCCGCGTCAATGGCTCCCTCGGCGGCGCCCGCGCCCACAATGGTGTGCATCTCGTCCACAAAGAGGATGACATCCCCGCTGCGGCGGATTTCCGAGAGCACATCCCGCAGCCGTTCCTCAAATTCCCCTCGGTATTTGGTGCCCGCCACTAACGAGGCCATGTTCAGGCTCACCAGCCGCTTCTCCTTCAGCTGGGGCGGCACGTTGCCCATGGCCATCCGCTGGGCCAGCCCCTCAGCGATGGCGGTTTTACCCACCCCCGGTTCTCCCACCAGTGCCGGATTGTTCTTGCACTTCCGGCACAGAATGCCCACCACCATATCGATTTCCTTTTCCCGTCCGATGACCGGCTCCATGCTTGCCGCCTTGGCCACCAAATCCTCGCTGAACTGCTCCAACAGTCTCAAAGAAACCGCCTCCTTTTTTCCTTTGGGCAGCGTCTGCCGCTCCCACTGCAAATACTCCCCGGTATGTGTAAACAGCGTCTCCGGACTGACCCCGCTGGCCCGGAGCAATTCTCCCGCCCCGCAGTTTTCCCGCCGGGCCATGGCAAGCACCAGATGCTTTGGCTGAATCTCCCGGCATTTTTGCTGCCTTGCCTCCCGGGCCGCGTCCCGCAAAAGCGACCGGGCCTCCTCCGTCAGCCCCTGAGGCAGGGGCAGATCCGGCGTGCCCGCACCGTAGAGCAGCTGGGCCAGAGCCTC
>CAMGCA010000289.1 GCA_946011705.1 uncultured Clostridia bacterium
CCCGACATTGCATCTGTTACCAAGGAGAAAACGGATTGCCACGTCGGGCTTCGCCTTCCTCGCAATGACATCTAAATCAGAAAAGTTCTCCTTTTTCTGAGTTGTTCCGGTCGAGGGGCCCAAAGGATGTATGATAACCACCCAGCGTTCGTGACGCATTGTCAGCGGCCACTGGCCGCCGGTCGAGGGGCCCAAAGGATGTATGATAACTACCCAGCGTTCGTGACGCATTGTCCGCGGTGACTCGCCGCTTCCCCTTTCCTGCATCAAGCGACACGATCTGGCCTGTTTTTACGAGGATTTTCTATGGAAAAGCTGACAAATGCCCAGCTGGAGCTGCGGGAAATGGACGCGCTGGCGGCGGGAAATTCCCCGGTACACCGGCTGAATCCACTGTGTAAGCTTCTGGTGACGGTTTTTTATATCGCCGCGGTGGTCTCATTCCCTAAATATGACCTGTCCGCCCTGGTGGTGATGGTGCTCTACCCGGTGCTGATGTTTCAGGCGGCGGGGATTCCCGTGGGCCTGTGTTTTCACAAGCTGCGCATCGTCCTGCCGCTGGTGTGTGCCGTGGGACTGGTGAACCCTTTCCTGGACCACACGCCCCTGATGCGGCTGGGCGGCCTGGTGATCACCGGCGGCATGGTGTCCATGGTGACGCTGATGCTCAAGGGCATCTTCTCCCTGATGGCATCCTTCCTGCTGATTGCTACCACCCCCATCGACACCCTCTGCGCCGCCCTGCGGCGGCTCCATGTGCCGGACATCCTGGTGACGCTACTGTTGTTGACCTACCGCTACATCGGTGTCATGCTGGAAGAAGTGGTGATTATGTCGGAAGCCTACAGCCTTCGCGCTCCCGGGCAGAAGGGCATCCACATTTCCGCGTGGGGTTCCTTTCTGGGCCAGCTGTTGCTGCGGAGCATGGACCGGGCGGAGGGGCTGTACCACAGTATGCTGCTGCGGGGCTTCCGGGGGGAATACTACTATGCGGATGTTCCCAAATGCGGCGTTTCCGGCATGGTGTTTACGGTAGTTTGCTGTCTGGCCTTTGTCTGTGCCCGGTGGGTCAATCTCCCGGCGCTGCTGGGCGGCCTGTTTGTGAGGTAGGAATATGATTGAATTTCGGAACGTTACCTTTTCCTACGGGGAAGCCCCGGTGGTGGAGAATCTGAGCTTTTCCATCAAAAAAGGGGAGACCGTGGGCCTGATCGGCGCCAACGGTGCGGGAAAATCCACCATCATGAAGCTGATGCTGGGGCTGATTACCGGCTCCGGCGAAATCAAAGTGGATGGCCTGCCCATGAATAAAGAGAATCTGGGGGAAATCCGCAAAAAAATCGGCTTTGTCTTGCAGGACTCCGACAACCAGATGTTCATGCCCACGGTGTACGAGGACATGATCTTCGGCCCCCGGAACTACGGCCTGAGCAAGGAGGAAACGGACAGAAGAGTGGACGCGGTGCTGGCCCAGCTGGGCCTGCAAAGTCTGAAGCACCGGTACAACCACAAGATTTCCGGCGGGGAAAAGCGGATGGCAGCAATTGCCACCATCCTGGCCATGGAGCCGGAGATGATTCTCATGGACGAGCCTTCCACAGCGTTGGACCCGGTGAACCGCCGGACGGTGATCAACACCATTAACCGCCTGCCCCAGAACAAGCTCATCGCTTCCCACGATCTGGACATGATTCTGGACACCTGCCAGCGGGTGATCCTCCTGTCCCACGGGGCAATTGCTGCCGACGGAGACGCCGAGACCATTCTGCGGGACAAGGAACTTCTTGAAGCCAACCGCATGGAACTTCCCTTCTGCCTGCAGGGCTGGAAAAAACATGAATAATTCTGCCAGTAATGGCAAACAATACCTCCGAACGAAAGGTTTGGAGGTATTTTTATGAAATATATCCGTTATCTTGCAATGCTCTGTGCTTTTTTCTGCGCCTTTGGGCTTTGCGCTGAGGTATCCGCTGTGGAGGTGGACAGCGGCAGCACCTATTGCTTCGGAGCAGGGGATTTTTCCAATGAAGAAATCGCCGGAATCTGCATCACCGACCTGCCGAAAAATCTGGGGGCGCTGATGCTGGGCAGTCGGGTTCTGCGGGAGGGAGACGTGCTCACCGCCCAGCAGCTTTCCCAGATACAGCTGCGCCCGCTGGACACGGAAATGGATAAAACCTTGGAGGTGGGCTACCTGCCCATCTACCCCGGGCGGGTAGACGCGGGAGCGGTGATGACCATTTCCATCCGGGGTAAGGAGAATAAGCCCCCGGTTGCGGAGGATTCCACCCTGGAAACCTACAAAAATCTAGAAAATACGGGAAAATTGAAGGTTTCTGACCCGGAAAATCAGCCCATGACCTTTACCGTCACCCGCCAGCCCCGCCGGGGCACCGTGACGATCTCCGAGGACGGCAGCTTCACCTATACGCCAAAGAAGAATAAGGTAGGCGTGGATTCCTTCGTCTATACCGCCGCCGACCCGGCGGGGAAGGTGTCCCGGGAGGCCACTGTCACCGTTACCATTCTGAAACCCGGTGACGAGACCCAGTATACGGACACCGTGGGGAAGGACTGCCGCTTCGCAGCGGAGTGGATGCGGCAGACCGGAATTTTCATCGGGGAGACGGTAGGGGAGAACCCCTGCTTTTCCCCGGAGCGGCAGGTTACCCGGGGCGAGTTTGTAACCATGCTGGTGAAGGCGCTGGACATCCCTGTGGATGAGGAAGTGACCCAGACTGGGTATAACGACGAAGTTCCCGAATGGCTCCAGCCATATCTGGCGGCGGCGGTGCGCTCGGGTCTGACGGAGGGCCTTGAAAACCAGCAGGTCTTTGAGTCGGACAGCCCGATCACGGCGGCGGAAGCGGACGTGCTGCTGAAGAATGCCCTGAACCGGGAGGAATCCTGCATCACGCCTGAGGAGCTGCCCATGACCCGTGCCCAGGCTGCCTGTGCCCTGTATGATGCGGCAATGGAGCGGAAGAGTCAGGGAATGAACGAGATTCTGTAGGAAAGGAGCGGTTTATCCGCTCCTTTTTTGCACATTTCCCGGGATTTCGCCTATACTGGTGACAGGAGGTGCGATATGGATTCCTTTGTGCTTATGGCTTTTGTTGCCACGCTGGGCACCTGGTTTGTCACGGCCCTGGGCGCGGCGACGGTGGTTTTCTTTACATCCCCCCGGCTGAAGGCGCTGAACCTGATGCTGGGGTTTTCGGCGGGGGTTATGATCGCGGCCAGCTTCTGGTCGCTGCTGGAGCCTGCCATTGCCCGGGCCGAGCACATGCAGGGACAGCCAACCAGCCACGAACCCCCGAAGCGAA
>CAMGCA010000290.1 GCA_946011705.1 uncultured Clostridia bacterium
ATGATATCGTTGGCGCCCTGTAGGGCTTCCTCCACGGTATTCACGCCCTTCTCGGGATCAATATAGGCCTTTGCCAGCGACCCGGGGTCAGAGCCATCCTGGGCGAAAATGGCCTCTGCCAACGGCTCCAAGCCCTTTTCCCGGGCAATGGAGCCACGGGTGCGCCGTTTCTGCTTGTAGGGCCGGTACAGGTCTTCCACCTCTGTCATGGTGGAGGCTGCATCGATGGCGGCGGACAGTTCTTCCGTCAGCTTGCCCTGATTCTCAATGGATTTCTTCACCTCGTCCCGGCGATCCTGCAGATTCCGCAGATAGGAGAGTCTGGTTTCCAAATTCCGCAGAGCGGTGTCATCCATAGCACCGTGCATTTCCTTGCGGTAGCGGGCGATAAAGGGGATGGTGTTGCCCTCGTCAATGAGCCGCACCACATTATCTACATATTCCAGCTTCTGACCCAGCTCCTGGGCCAGAATTTCATTGATGGTCAGCATTGGTTCGCTCCTTCTTACAAAGTCTCGCCCAACAGCATATCACATCTTTCGGAAAAAGGGAAGAAAAAACTTGACAACCGGCGATCCCAACGCTATAATACTCAGGTAATCACGGGCCCGTAGCGCAGCTGGGAGCGCATTACATTCGCATTGTAGGGGTCGGGAGTTCGAATCTCCTCGGGTCCACCAATAAAGAGATACACCCGTCCGGGTGTATCTCTTTATTCTTTACCGGGGAGATTCGAAGAATTTCATGCAACACCCCGGTGGGGTGTTGACCGCCGACGGCTGGACGGCGGCTCCACGCTGACCACAAGGTGGTCAGGCAACGAATCTCCTCGGGCCCACCAGGAAGCAGATACACTCATTTGGGTGTGTCTGCTTTTTTCTTTACCATGAAAAAACACCATAACGCATACTGCTCCCATTTCGGAATAAGCTGTTCCGAGGTGGTCGTATGGGCTACAGAATTGATTACCAATCGGTTGGAAAAGCAAAAAAACAGAAAAAACGGCATCATCCCGTTCTGATTGTTTCCTTCTGCCTGCTTACGGTCCTGCTGCTCAACACCGTCCTGAAGGATCAGCGGGCACTCCTGTTAAAAATCATCTTTCCGGGGGACGCGGCGATTACTGTGTCGTCCCTTGAGAATATGCTCGCTCAGCTGAAGGCAGGAGCGCCGTTTCAGGATGCCCTGCTGGTTTTCTGTCGGCAGGTGATCGCTGGATGATCCGTGTACAGCCTTCCGCCTGTATTCTGATGGCGGCATTGCTTCTGCTGCTTCCACTGGACTGGCTGATTGCGGCGCTGCTGGCGGCGGCTGTTCACGAGCTGGGGCATCTGGCGGTAATCCATGCCTATGGGAGCCGCCCGGAATTTCTATCTATCGGTTTTTTTGGCGCGCAGATTCATACGGGGCCGCTGGATAATCGGGCAGAGTTTTTCTGCGCCGCGGCTGGCCCGGCGGCAAGTCTCTGCCTGCTCTCCCTGTGCCGTTTTTTTCCGAAGCTTGCCCTCTGCGGCGCGGTGCAGGGGATGTTCAATCTGATTCCGGTGCATCCTATGGATGGCGGCAGAATACTGTGTTGCTTTCTCAGGCGATTGTGTCCCCGGCGGGCGGAAGGAATATTTCGTATTGTACATTGCCTGGTAATCTGCGGCCTGCTGGCCCTGTCGCTGATTGCGGCGATTTGCCGGAGGGATGGTTTTTTCCTGGCTCTTGTCTGCATCATGGCGCTTTCCCGGCTTCTGCATTCAAAAATACCTTGCAAATCAGCCTGATTCGCTGTACAATAGGCCTACCATATACAAAGAGGTAATGCTATGACCGAACTGAAACAGCGGATTTTGACGGCTGTGCAGAAGCCCGCGCGCTACACCGGCGGAGAGTGGGGAGAGGTAAAGAAGGACCCGTCCCAGGTTCGCGTCCGGGTGGCGTTCTGTTTTCCGGATACCTACGAGATCGGTATGTCCAATCTGGGAATGCGCATCCTGTACGGCGTGATGAACGGGATGGACGGAATTTGGTGCGAGCGGGTCTTTGCTCCCTGGGGGGATATGGAGGCGGAAATGCGGAAGCACGGCCTGCCCCTGTGGGCGCTGGAAAGCCAGGATAACGTCCGGGATTTTGATATGATTGCCTTTACCATCGGCTACGAGATGGCTTATTCCAATATTCTCAATATGCTGGACCTTGCCGGGGTGCCCCTCCACGCCAAAGACCGCAAAGGATTAAGAAATATCGTCTTTGCGGGTGGTGTCTGTGCGTTCAACCCGGAGCCGCTGGCGGAGTTCATCGACTTCTTCTCCTTGGGAGAAGGAGAGGACAGCACCGTGGAGATCGTGTCCCTATACGACCGGGCCAAGGCGGAAGGCTGGGACAAGGAGACCTTTCTCAAAGAGGTTGCCAAGATTCCCGGGGTCTATGTGCCCAGCTTTTACCGCCATGAATACAACGAGGATGGAACACTGAAAGCGGTAGTCCCCCTGAGCGGCGCGCCGGAAACCGTTACAAAGCGCATTGTGGAGGATTTGGACAATGCCTATTACCCGGCGAAGATGATTGTTCCCTCCACGGAAATCGTCCACGACCGGGCCAATCTGGAAGCCTTCCGGGGCTGCATCCGGGGCTGCCGGTTCTGCCAGGCGGGTTTTTCCTGCCGCCCTGTCCGGAAAAAAAGCACGGAGGTGCTCTACCGTCAGGCAGTGGAAACCCTGGAGTTTTCCGGCAGCAGCGAGATTAACGTTTCCAGCCTGTCCACCTCGGACTACCGAGGCCTGAAAGAACTGACAGACCAGCTGATACCCTATTGCGCGGAGAATAAAGTAAATCTGTCCGTTCCGTCTCTGCGGGCTGACAACTTCTCACGGGAGCTGATGGAAAAGCTGCAAACCGTGCGCAAAAGCGGTCTGACCTTCGCTCCGGAAGCGGGCACCCAGCGTCTGCGGGATGTCATCAACAAGAATCTGACGGAAGACGAGATTCTCAATACCTGTGCCCAAGCCTTCTCCGGCGGCTGGAACAACGTCAAGCTTTATTTCATGCTGGGTCTGCCCACGGAGACCGACGAGGATGTGCTGGGCATTGCCGAGCTTGTTTACAAGGTGATTCAGGCATGGAAGGAACACGCGGTGAACAAAAAGCGGGGCCTGCGGGTTCATGTGGCCACGGCCTATTTCGTACCCAAGCCCCATACGCCCTTCCAATGGGAGAAGCAGATTACGCCGCAGGAATATCTGCGCCGGTGTAAGCTGTTAAAATCCCATTTCTATTCCAAATCCATCGTCTATGATTACCACAGTCCGGATTTGAGCCGTCTGGAAG
>CAMGCA010000291.1 GCA_946011705.1 uncultured Clostridia bacterium
CCATTATACACGCCCCCGGTTCCCGCCCTGATCCCCGGGCGTTCCAAAAGCGTTCCTGATTAGATCAAAATCCATTTCGCTCGTTGAAAAATGAAGTTGAACATCGGAAATAAACCGGAAAATTAGCGTTGGGACAACTCCTTTTTCCACAATTTGGTTGATACCCAGAATGCACAGGAACTCATTTATCGAAAGCACGGGTTCTTTGACAGACTGAAACGGCATGACCCAAGGGTCATGCCGTTTTTTTGGAAAAAAGAAATTGTTCCCGGTTTTCGGGCCGTCACGCTGTGCTTACTTCCACAGGCCGTCGGGGTACTTGCCCTCGTCGGTCATGGCCTTCAGGGCGGCCACCACCACGGGCTTGTCCGCGGCGTAGGTCACGCCGAACCAGCGGTCAGGAGAGGTCAGCACCTTCACGGTGGCCTTGCCTTCCTTGATGAGCTGAGACACGGGCAGGGGCAGGAAATACTCGCACTTCAGGGGGTTATTCGGAATGGCTTCCTTCAGGAACGCGGCGAAACGGTCCTCGATTTCATCCAGGAAGCTGGGCATAAAGCCCCACATATTCATGGACACAGTGGTGTCGGCGGGCAGGTCAGTGTATTCGCCGTTCTCAAGGAAACGGATGCCGCCCGCATAGGTTTCGATGCTGGTACGCTCGATGACCTCGGTGAGGTAGCCCTTGGCATCGGTCTGGCAAACGCCCCGGGCCACGCTGCCGTTTTCGGTGACGGTCTTGCCCAGCTCGTAGCCCACCATGCAGTAGCCGTTGGGGTCAGTCATGGAAGAGAGGGCGTCGAAGATCACCTTGAACGCGGCCTTGCCGTAGTAGTCATCGGAGTTGATAACGGCGAAAGGCGCGCCATCGATCTGCTCTTTCGCGCAGAGCACAGCGTGAGAAGTACCCCAGGGCTTTACACGGCCCTCGGGGATGGCAATGCCGGCGGGCAGCTTGTCCAGCTCCTGATAGGCGTAGCGGATTTCCACCGGCGCCTTTTCCAGCCGCTTGCCGACGGTCTCCATGAAATCCTTCCTGATGGCTTCCTTGATGATAATGACAACGGTCTCAAAACCAGCCTGATGAGCGTCATAGATAGAGTAGTCCAGAATGGCCTCGCCCTGAGAGCCAACGGGGTCGATCTGCTTCAGACCGCCGTAACGACTGCCCATGCCTGCGGCCATAACAACGAGAACAGGTTTCTTTGCCATAAAAGCATATCTCCTTTGCGTTTTGTTACAAGTCCATTATACGCACAAGCCGGACAGAAAGCAAGTAAAACTAAAAAATAATTGAAAATATGCAGTCTTTTGGGAGAATTGTATAAACGCTGGCCACAGGGCGGTCAGCCAATTCTTTCCCCCGGGGGGGAAGGTGGATCGCCGAAGGCGAGACGGATGAGGAACAGCGACTGCTTCTGACATGGAATGCAGCCAGACAAAAAGCTACAGCCTTTCAAATTGCAGCTTTCTACGAACTGCATTCATAGTCGGTACATTTCGCTGTTCCTCATCAGTCAGACCTTACGGTCTGCCAGCTTCCCCCCGGGGGAAGCGATTATCTGCGCATAACCATTCCGTTTTTGGACAGACTGGGAAGAGAGGTGAAAGCCATGATTCTATCCTATCTTCGCACGCTTTTCCTGTATCTGGTGCTGATTTTCGCCGTGCGGCTCATGGGCAAGCGGCAGATCGGCGAAATGGAGCCTGCGGAATTTGTGGTCACCATGCTGGTTGCCAATCTGGCTTCTATCCCCATGCAGGACGGGGCCATCCCCCTGTATTCCGGGCTGGTGCCCATTCTCACGGTGCTGGGGCTGGAGCTGGTGCTGTCCGGGGCGATGCTTCGAAGTGTGAAGCTGCGGCGGCTGCTGTGCGGAAAACCGGTGATTCTCATAGACAACGGAAAAATATTGCAGGAAAATCTCCGCAGCGCCCGGATCACCCTGGACGAGCTGACGGGGCATCTGCGGGAGAAGGACGTGCTGGACATTCAGACGGTACAGTTTGCCATTCTAGAGACCAACGGCAATCTGTCCGTGTTTCCCTACCCCAAGGAAAAGCCCGCGTCGGCCAGGGATGCCGGAGTGCAGGCTGGAAAGCAGTACCTGCCGGTGACCATCGTGGAGGACGGCTACCTGTCAAAAGAGAACCTTACCCGGGCGGGGAAGGATGAATCCTGGCTGCAAAAAGTGCTGAGTCAGCACAGTGCGGATATTATGTCAACCTATTTGCTGACCGTAGACCCATCTGACAAGGTGCTTTGGCTGGGAAAGGAGACAAAATGAAGCGGGTCTGGTTTGGAGCGGGGCTGCTCATTGTACTGTTGGCGGTAAGCCTCGGCGTGGCCTGGGGCATGGACGAAATCCATAAGCCCATTGCGGCTGACCTGAATCAGGCGGCGGAGTGCGCGCAGCTGGGAGACTGGCACAACGCGGAGGTGTTTTCCCGGCGGGCGGAGAGCGCCTGGAAGCAATGGGAGCATTTCCGGGCCTGCTTTGCCGACCACACTCCCACGGAGGAAGTCGGCGCGGAAATGGCTGCCATGGATACCGCCCGTCAGGAACGGGAAACCGCGGATTTTGCCGCCTCCTGTGCCCGGGCGGCGAAGATGGTAAAAGCCGTGGGGGATACCCACGTCCTGTGCTGGTGGAACCTTTTGTAGAGTGTGGAGTTTGGAGTGAGGAGTTCGGAGTGGAAGTTAAGGGCCAGGAAAAAGGCTCTGCGGCATGGGCAGTTCGCTTTACACTCCACACTTTTAACTCCAAATTCCTCACTCCTCACGGGCGGTTCCTTCCGCCAGCGCCACAATGGCTTCTGCCAGTTGCTCCGCGGCCCGCCGGGCTTCCGGGTGGGTGTTGCCCGCCGCGCCAACCTCCACCAGCAGGGAGCCGGGGCAAAGGTCCTGATTGAACCGGGCGGCCCGGAGCTGCAGGGGCCGGGTAATGCCGGGGCACTGCTGCTCCAGCTGGGCGTGCAGCTTTAGCGCCAGGGACAGGTTTTCCGGGTAACTGTCATAATTCGTGCCCATCACCAGCATCAGCTGGGCGGAGGGTTCCCCGTCCACTGTGGCGCTGGTGCGCATCTGATTGCTCCCTTCTCCCGCCGCGTCCCGGTGCAGGTCCAGAATCAGCTGAATACTCGGGTATTGGTTTACATAATCCTGAATTACCCTTCGGGTGCGGGTGTAGGAGCCATTGTCATTGCGGATATAGCGGTTATACATCCCTCACCCCTCCCATCCAGACAGGAACTTCCGCCCCAGATGGAAGAGCCGGGCCAGTTGGAGTCCCCGCTCGATC
>CAMGCA010000292.1 GCA_946011705.1 uncultured Clostridia bacterium
AAGCGCAGCAGCCAGAACTACTACGACACCCTGGTGGATGACTGCCATGTGTTCAGCTACGGCATTGATCTGACAAAGCTGTTCTCCGATGGCAAGGGCGACTTTTCCAAGGTGGAGTTTCTGATTCAGAACAAGACCGACAACTATTTTGTGAAAGCGGAGTTGAACAAGACCGATGGCGTTTACTATGTGGTTGACCATGTAACCGATAAGGCAGATGCCACCCACTTTGTTCCCGTCAAGACCGCCGATGCCCAGGGCAGAATCATTGTAAAGGGTCTGGAAGATGACACCTACACCATGACCGAGGTTCGTACCGACAACGGCTATGTCATGCTGAAGCAGGGCATCGATGTGGTGATCTCCCAGAACAATACCGATGCTTCCTGCGGCATCTATGGCACGGATGTTCTGGGTCTGATTCAGAACGATCCCCGGTATGCTTCCATTATCCACGATAACGGTGATCTCCACAATATGCCCCAGAAGCACTTGGAGCACAAGCTGCTGACTGCCTCCGCTGCCGTGGACGGCAAGAAGGTCACCATGCTGGAGGATAACGGCAGCGTCAACGCTGAAGCGCCCCTGACCGTTGTGAATACCCGTGGCTTTGACCTGCCCAAGACCGGTGACAACGGTACTTTTGTTTTCACCGTGGTTGGCATCCTACTGATGGCTGGCGCTGTGTCCGTCATTGCGCTGGTCAGCCGAAAGAAGCGCTCTGTCTAATTTCATCTGCCCCGGAGGGTCATTCCTCCGGGGCCTTTTCAAAGGAGGGTTCCATACGAAGCAAAAGCGTATCACAATCGCCCTGGCGGTCATGGCGTTCCTGCTGGCGCTGGGGCTGACCTTGTATCCTGTTATCAGTAATTATGTAAACCAAAAGTACGCATCCAAGATTCAAACCGCCTATCAGGAGGTTATGGAACAGGTGGACGATGCAGCTCTGCTCCGGGCAAAGGAACTGGCATTTGCCTATAACCGTTCCATTGTTCCCGGTGCATCCACAGAGGATGCTTACAGTCAAGAGGGCTTGCTTGCCGCATCCAAGGACTATGACAGCCAGCTCAATCTCGCCGGGAATGGCATCATGGGTTATGTAAAGATTCCCAAAATCAGCGTGAATCTGCCCATCTACCATGGCACGGAGAATGATTCTCTGGAACGAGGCATTGGACATCTTCTGGGCAGTTCCCTCCCCGTGGGCGGCGAAAACACCCACAGCATTCTCTCTGGGCACAGCGGCATGGCTTCGCAAAAGATGTTCACCGATCTGGAACAGTTAATCATTGGGGATGTGTTCTATCTCCATGTTCTGGATGAAACCCTGGCGTATCAGGTGGTGGAGATCAACACCGTGCTGCCCTACGACACCAGCCTGCTGGGGATTGTTCCCGGCGAGGATTTGTGTACCCTTGTCACCTGCACCCCCTATGGGGTGAACACCCACCGGCTGCTGGTGCGCGGTTCCCGGATTCCCTATGAGGAAGCAGAGCTGCTTATGGAAGAAACTGCCAGTGAGGAAGCAACGGCATCGACATGGGAGGAAAAGTATTTGCAGGGCATCATTCTGGGCATTGCCGCAGCTCTGGTTCTGATCCTGGTCATTGCCATTGGCGCACAGATTTACCAGAGCATTGCTGGCAGCAGCGGAGGGAATGGCCATGCGAAACAGTAAACTCCGGGCCTTTCTCATTGCCCTGATGCTGCTGGTGTTCGCTGCCGGTCTTGCCTTTCTCCTGTTCCCCAGCCTTTGGGGTGCCATGGTTGACCGGGAGATTTCCCTGAACGCTCAGGACTTTCTGAATCGGGGTGAAACCGAACCGACCATCCCCGAAGTGATTGTCACCATTGATTCCCCAACGGAGCCGGAGGAAACCAGAGCTTACCCAGAACTGTGGGCAGACATGGTTCACTACAACGAAACCATCTACACCCAGGGGCAGGCAGGGCTTTCCTGCCAGTACGATTACCAGAAGCCCAGCTTTCGGCTTTCAGACTATGGTCTTGGGGATGAAGTGTTCGGAGTAATCTCCATTCCTGCCATGGAGCTGGAAATGCCCATCTTTCTCGGTGCAACGGAACAGCACATGGCGGATGGAGCCGCCCACCTCAGTCAGACCAGCCTGCCCATCGGCGGGGAAAACACCAACTGCGTCATTGCCGGACACCGGGGCTACAACGGTGCCAGCTACTTTCGCTACATCGACAAGCTGAACGTCGGTGACCTGATTTCCGTAACCAATCTATGGGAAACACTGAGCTATCGGGTCTGTGAAATCAAAATCATCGACCCCCACGATGTAACGGAAATCCTGATTCAGCCCGGGCGGGAGCTGCTGACCCTGCTGACCTGCCACCCCTACGCTTCCGGGGGCAGGCAGCGGTATGTGGTTTACTGTGAGCGTGTGGAATCCTCCCCAGTCTCAATTCCCTGATAGATCGGAGGTAACACAATGGATTTTATCTGGAACAGCATAACGGACTGGCTGAAGGAAGTGCTTGTCAGCGGTATCGTCAGCAACCTGTCCGGGATGTTCGATTCCACCAATGCACAGATTGGAGAAATCGCCGGTCAGGTTGGTCTGACGCCCCAGGCGTGGAACAGCGGTATCTTCAACATGATCCAAAACCTTTCCAATAATGTGATTCTCCCCCTGGCCGGAGCGATTCTGGCAATCGTCATGACCCTGGAGCTGATCCAGCTCATTACAGACCGCAATAACCTCAATGATGTAGACACCTGGATGTTTTTTAAGTGGGTGTTCAAGTCCGCTGCCGCGGTTCTCATCGTGTCCAACACCTGGACGATTGTTATGGGCATCTTTGATGCTGCCCAGAGTGTTGTCAACGGCGCTGCCGGGGTCATGATCGGAAATACCAGCATCGATATTTCCTCCGTGGTCACGGATTTGGAAAGCCGACTCATGGAAATGGATGTGGGGCCGCTGCTGGGACTGTGGTTTCAGTCCCTGTTTGTGGGAATCTGTACCTGGGCGATCACCATCTGCATTTTCATTGTCATCTACGGGCGGATGATTGAGGTCTATCTGGTGACTTCCGTGGCTCCCATCCCCATGGCCACCATGGCAAACCGGGAATGGGGTCAAATGGGACAGAACTATCTGCGCACCCTGTTTGCCCTGGGCTTTCAGGCGTTTCTCATTATGGTCTGCGTGGCGATCTACTCCGTGCTGGTGCAGAACATCTCCGTGTCGGGGGATATCAGCAACGCCATCTGGACCTGCATGGGCTACACGGTGCTGCTCTGCTTCTGCCTGTTCAAG
>CAMGCA010000293.1 GCA_946011705.1 uncultured Clostridia bacterium
ATACAGATCTGTCAGATGCAACACATAGGGAACCCCGGCTTCAAAGGACGGCGCATTCGGATCGGCTGACTGATCCAGCTGGATCAGGATGGAAATCCCGTTCCTATCCGGGGAGAATATCCACCGTCCCAAACCATAGGGGCTTTTCTCGGCAGCAGTATGCCCTTTCTCGAAAAAGAGCGACTCATAGCCCCTTCCATCCGCCAGTGGTCGAGGCCGGAAGCTGCCGCTGTAGATATCCGTGATCCCCGACCCTTCAAGCCGAAGCCGGATGCAGGCAACCCGCTCCTCCGCGATGGCAGATTCAACGGTTACGCTGTAGCCGTTGACCGTCACGCTTTGACCAATGACCTGTGTGTTTTCTTCAATATATGCTGACTGTCCCTGACTTAAAGGCTGCCCCTTTTGATGGGAAAAGAAGGATTGGAGCCACTGTGTTTCGCTCAGTACCACATATCCGCAGCCTACCAGCAGGAGCAATGCCGCAATCACCGCCGCAATCAATAGCGGACGGCGAAGGGATTTATGTCCCTGAGAAGATGCAATGGTGTCATTTTCCGCTTCATCGTAGTATTTTGGGCTGATATTGCCCAGCGCGATAAACAAGTCTTTCCCGGTCATACGCGAATTCCCTCCTTTTCAAGGCAGGTGTGCAGCTTCTGCCGGCTGCGGTGGAGCTGGGTTTTGACCTTGCTTTCGCTGATGCCGTACCGCTGGGCAATCTCCGCAACGGAGTCCACATACAGATACCGGCGCAGGAAAATCATACGGCTTTCCTTACTGAGGCTTTCTAAGAAACGCTCTAAAATCCGCCGCAGCTCCCGGCGGTCCATTTCAGAATCCTGCCGCCGGTCCGGGATACAGCTTTCCATCTCCTGGGTCAGCGCCACCACCTCGGCGTTTCGCTTTGCCGCCATGCGCCAGTCCAGCCTGTTCAGGGACAGGTTGCGGCAGATGGATGCCAAAAAGGCATAAAAGTAAGTTGGCTGTTTGGGAGGAATCGATTTCCAAGTTTCCATGTAGGTATCACTCACGCTTTCTTCCGCGTCCTCACGGTTATTCAGTATTCGGTTGGACAGGCTGTAGAGCCTGCCGCCGTAGGCGATATCGGTTTCCTTGACCGCCTGCTCATTCCGTTCCCAGAACAAAGCGATGATCTTTGCGTCTTCCACACAGAACCACTCCTTTCTTTTTTGTTCCTCACCCTAATAGTAAGAATCCAATGCGAAAAGGTTACATCCATCATAACATTTTTTCAGAAAAAGGAAAGAGCCAGCTTCCCATCGCGGAAAACTGGCTCGGTTTTCACCAATGCTCTGGAATAGAAACAGACAGAGGGAGATCAATTCTCATTCAAGCAGAAAAAGGCGTTAATGGATTACTTTTTGAACTCAATTTCACCGATGGGCTGCCTATCCCAGTCGTAATAGTGAACGACCAGGATATCCCCCAGCGTACCTTGACACATGCTTGCTTCAAAGTACCAGTTTCCAGTCCCATCTTCTATGGAGCCGCCTTCTCCGTAGGTCAGGCCCTCGATTTCAACCTTCATAATGTTGTAACTGGCTTCCTGGTCGGTAACGGTTGCCGGCATACGGATGTTATATCCAAGGGGCGTTTCTGTAACGGTCATATCGCCAAATGTCAGTCCGGGAATCGCATTGAAGTTCAAGGGATGATAGACCATCTCTTCACTGGTTGCAGGTGCTTCACTCAGAACAAAAGGCAATTCAACACGCTGCACCTCGTTGCTGCCTTCCTCCCGAGCGTATACCAAACATACCGCTTCCAGACTGGAGGCAGAAACCGTTTTGCTGACCTGTGTCAGGATTATCATTTCACTTTCAGAGATGTTTTCCATCCGCTGGGATCCGCCGCCAATTTCCTCGTCGCCGACTTTAAGAATACTTGCGCCAACCAGCAGCAGCTTCTTTCCCTGAGATGCTGCGTATTCACTCAGGGTTTGCTCGCTGGCAATTCCAATGACACCAACGGAGCCATTCGGATCTGCGTCTGTGGGCACCACAATATATTTGTCGCCGCCGCGGATGGTGACCGTGGCCATGACGGTAGAATTGTCGCACAGAGATTCCGTAATGGCACAGCTCCAGCCCTCTTCTACTTCCGCCGCCGCGGTTTCCTGCTGGATGTAGGCTACAGCTGCTTCGGGAAGTTCCCGGTAAGTTGTGCGGAACAGCTCCCGGATGCCGAACAGATTGGCGGCATAGGCCGCCGCGGCAAGAGAAAATACCAGGCAGGCAGCAAGGATGAGCGCTATCAGTTTTCTGTTGAAGTGCGTGGACTTCGCAGGAGCGGTGATGCTCTCGAACTCTCCTTCGTGGATAAATTTGGGGTTAATGAAGCTCAACCCTTTCATAACTTTTTGGCCTTTCAAACTTGAATACCCTCCTTTTCCAGATAGCTTTGCAGCTTATTTCGTGTGCGCAGAAGCTGCATTTTTACCTTGCTTTCCGTCATGCCATACCGTCTGGCAATGGCGGCAACGGAATCCGCATACCAATACCGGCGGATGAAAATGAGTCTGGAATCCTTCGGCAGCGTATCCAGAAACCCATTCAATGCCCGGATAATCTCTTTGCTGTCTGCGGAGCGTTCCTGCCCGGGGTCGGGAATACACTGCTCCAATTCTTCTGTAATGGAAACGATTTCCGCCTTACGTTTTGCCGCCTGATTCCAGTTCAGCAGATTCAGGGACAAATGGCGGCAGATTGCGGCGATGTACGCGTAAAAATATTGAGGACGCGCCTTCGGTATGGAATCCCATGTTTTCATGTAGGTATCGCTTACGATTTCTTCCGCATCCTCCGGATTTTGCAGAATCCTGCCCGATAAGCCACGCAGCTTTCTGCCGTACGCCGCATCCGTTGCGGCAATGGCATTCTCGTTTCGATTCCAGAACAAATCGATGATTTGATTGTCTGTCACGGTTACACTTCCTTTCGTTTTGGGCCCTTCACCCTATTAGACAGCGTTGGAACCGGGAAGGTCACATTTATTTGTAAAATTATAGCATTTCCCTGAAAAGAATCAACCGGGCAGCAGGGGAAATCCCGCAACCCGGTCTGAATGAATATAGAGTTCCTCTATACTGACAGGAAATGCCTTCCACTTACGCATTTAGAGCATAAAAGTCGTTGTGGCATAACAACGTTTTCATTCAATTAACAGTTACAGGGTCGCGGGCAATCTGGGATTGTCCGCGACCCTGCTGCCGTTTTTCTGAATCCTTATACTGTGAGGATATTCCCCATAGTCTGCGC
>CAMGCA010000294.1 GCA_946011705.1 uncultured Clostridia bacterium
CACTTCTTCCTGCATGGAAAATCACCCTCCTTTCATGGAATTTGCAGGGAGAAGATAATTCCTGCTAGGGCGGAACCACCAGCCGGTGCAGCAGAATATTCAGATTCATAGAACCTCCTTTACCGAAGCTGGTCTTTGTGGTCGTAGATCAGATTTCCCCGAACGACCTTTGCATGGGAAAGAATCTGGATGTTCCCGTGCTTTTCATTCTCCAATGCTTTCTGATAGCCCTTGTCGGAGAGAAACAGGCGCATCCTGTCGCCCTTATCACCCACCGGGGAATCGTGGGTCAGGACATGGAAGATAATCATGTGCCGGGTATTTTCGTCAAACCGGGCCAAGTCCATGTAGTCATGTCCCTTGTAATTACGGGCACCGGCCCGAATCCGGGCTTCCTCCATCCGCTGGGCAATGGCTTTTCCGTTACTCACAGAGCTGTCCTCCTTTCTCCCGGTGTCCGGGCATGAAAAAAGCGGCTCAGAACGAGCCGCCAAAATCGCTGTTTGCCTGCATGGTGTAGTAGCTGTCCAGGGTGGAAACGGCATTGAACAGCGCCGCCAGAAGGTAGGCTTTGGTATTTCGCACCTGGGTGTGATTATCCCGGATGCCGTCGCAGACACGCTCAATGTGCATGGCGTTAATCTTGGAGAACCGTTCCTGCACATAGAAGGTCGGATATTCCGCGTCCCTGCCAATGCGGATTGTGGGTCTGCGATTCATGGAAACCTCCAGCATAATTTCCACAAGCTCATCAATCTGCTCCCGGCTGTACCGTTCCCGCATAATTTCATACTCAATCTGTTCTCTGATCTTTTCTCTTTCTGTCCTTCCGTCTGTCAGCGGAGCCTGTCTGTTTACCGGAACTGCCCCCGTAGAAGGAAAGAATGAATCTTTACTTGATAGATCAGTAATTGATTTTTCTGTAATTGATTCTTGTATATTTAATTGGGCGGGATTTTCCTGTTCAGGTTCCTCCTGCGCAGGCATCGCCTGTTCAGTGACACCCTGTTCAGGATTGTCCAAAACAGGATCATCCAAGACTGGCTTTTCCCGTTTAGGTGGGGTCCCGGCTTTTGCAGAGCTGTCGGGCAGCGAGGACTCCTCTGAAGATGCTGTGCGGACAGGCTTTTCCAGAATCGTGTACTCGATCTCCGTGAGATGCCCCAGCTCATTTCTGAGCCGTCTGCGCTGGACATATCCGGCTTTTTCCAGTTCTCTGACCGTGGAGCAGATGCTGTCCACGCCGTCCTTGCAGATGCAGGCAAGCCCCTTGGTGGTGTAGTCCCAGCCCTCCGGCAGAGAGAGCATCAGGGAGCAGCCCCTTGGCTTTGAGGGAAAGAGATATATCCCGAAGGTGATAATTTGCCATCACCGTATAATTTTTGTTCTTTTCAATGCGAAATACAGCCATTTGATTTACCTCCAAAATGCAAGGAGGGCAGGAACCAGTGTCCATGCCCTCCCATGCAAAGCGTTTTTCTAAGCGTTCTGCGCTCCAATCTTATTAAATTTTGATGATGGGTCGGTGCTGATGTATTAAGGCTCGTAGATGATCGCCTTCAGCGCAGCGTCAAGTTCTTCATCGCCGCAGTCCTGGTACTTATCGATCAGAGCCTGCCACAGTTCCAGAATGTTCACGGGAACGAGATGGGCGGGCCATTCGTCACCTTTGTATTCCCGGTACTCGGTGATATAGCTGGCAGCGGAATTGAGAACACGGAAGCAGGAAGCAGCGGCGATGGACATATCCTCCAGCAGCCAAAGCTCGTTGGAGTAGGAAGTGGAGAGGTTGTCATCGCCCAGCGGCTCACCATCGTCGCTCCAAATCAGCGTTGCGTTTGCAGGGAACAGCTTGGTGCTGTGATACTGGTGGGAATCGCAGATACCGCCTCCGGCACAGCAGGTGAATACAGGCTCTGCCATGTCGCACAGAACGCTGTACAGCTGCTTATAATTCAGGCTGCATACCAGCCGCTCGATTTCGCCGGGAGTGTAGCAGAATTTCTCGCCCTCATTGCGAAAGAGGGTGCGGATGCTTTCGTGCAGCTTTTCAATTTTGTTCATGGAAATAAACCTCCTGATAGATTTGGAAAATGATTATTTGTGCTTGTGCTTTCTGCGCCGGGGGGAATCCGGCTCGGAGCAGCCCTCCACGATTTCCTCGTGGTGGACAACCCGAAGCAGCCCATCGGCTTCCGCCTGACGGAGCATTTCATAAACCGGGTTGGTCACATAGAGCCGAACCCGATGATGCTCGTTTTCCACCAGATCATCGAAAATGACCATGTGGCGAACATCGCTGCGGTAGCGATGGAGGGAATAGAGAGGGTGACCGTCAGTAACGCCAAAATCACGGCTCATGGAAAATTTCTCCTTTCAGATTGAATGCGGCGGTGCCATACTTGGCAATGAGAAGGGCGTTCATAATCAGCCGGAACGCTTCATCGTCGATTGTCATAGGATCGGCAAGCTCTGATTCTGTTACGCCTCCGGCATGGCGCAGCCCCTTGGCGGCACAGAACAGGGCGTAGCTGTGCGGAGAAATGCCGCGAAGAACGGCATAGGAAAAGTCAATGCCGCCGTGGTAAAAGCAGTTGGCTGTCCGCCGATACAGGGCGTCGTTGGAAGTCAGCAGATACAACGCAGCATAGTAGCTGGGGGTGTTTCTGCTTTTGATGTAGCCCAGACGGTTATCAAAGACCTTCATTCTGGTTTCGTGCTTTTCATCTGCCCAGAGGGAGCCAGGGAAACCGTGAATCAATCCAGGCAGACGGGGTCGGATACTGCTTGTGGGTGGAATCAGCGAAGAAATTGCTTCCCCGTAGGAAATGACACCGGCTTCGATCCGTTCCGCATAATAGGGACAGAAGTCCTGTCGGCATCCATTTCTTCCAAAATGCTCTGTGCATAATTTGCAATCCACATCCTCGGCAGAATAAGTGAACTTATGGATATACAATGTCTCCTTTGCTTGAAAATGAAAAAAGCCGGACAAATGCTGTCCGGCTGGGGGAATATGGAATTGTCATCTGCTGTTATCACGCTGGCGCTTGTGCATCCAGGCATCCAACAGTTTGAAGATGGTCTCCTGGATTTTTTCGGGAGAGTAGGAACGGGGGAAATATTTTCGCAGCTTTTCTCCGGGGAGGACAATATCATTTCTCATGGGCTTTTTCTGCTCCGTCATAATGGAAAGCATGGTGTCCTCATTCAGCTCACCGCTCTGGCTCAGTTTTTTCATCCGCTGCGCCTGGGACAGTGATGGGGTGGCCTGCTC
>CAMGCA010000295.1 GCA_946011705.1 uncultured Clostridia bacterium
TGAAAGAAATCCCAAACTGCTTGCATAATAATTGCCTCGCCCTCTTAATGAATCAAGAAAATTCGATTTGAATGGTCCGTGAAAAGCCATCTCCAAGCAGGGATGGCTTAACGGACTATTTACAGCAGCGTTTTCCCAAGCAACCATCATCTGTGACAGTTGTAATCTCCTTGAGCAGAGCTATGGCCTTTTCCCTGCCCTGTCTGCTGATCTGGTAGTGCGTCCACTTTCCCTCCTCGCGGCTTATGACAATGCCGGAATCGCAGAGAATTTTCATATGGTAGGATAGAGATGACTGGGGCATACCCATTTCCTCGATCAGCACGCAGGCGCACTTCTCACCGCCATGCAGCAGCTCTAAAATCCGCAGCCGCCGTTCATCACAAAGGGCCTTGAACACTTTCGCCTGTTCTTCATAGACTGTTGCCATGTGCGCACCTCAAATCAAGTTTTCTTGATGTATTATATCTTTCAAATCCAAAATTGTCAATATATATTTTGGAGTAAGCTATGGGAAATATACTCCAGTTGACATAATGTTGACACATCGTCTCAATCAGTCCAGTTTAACGGGGATGCGTCGCCGCGGCGGGTTTGATATACCTCTGGTCATTGGATTCCTCCCGCCAAGGCAGCGCTGTCGCCTTTGGAAACCACTGCCAGGGGTACTCTGTCCCCTTTGTATCCATAGCCAACAGGGCGCTCTCACCCCTATTGGAGACGTAAGAGCCAAAGGAACTGCCGTCCCTTTGGATTCCCAGCTCGTTTTGAAAGGAGTACCCACAAATGGAAAATGGTTTGTGGGCATTTATTTCAAAACGCAAAAATCCCCAGAACCTCACCCGATAAGGAGATGAAGTCCTGGGAATTCTTTCAGCAATCTATTCTAGCTCCACCATTTTTAGTCTCGCGTTCACCACCCAGCGGGTGGTGTATCCCATGCCGGAGCAGGTGGAAAGCGTCAGAATCCGGTCCGTGGCCTCCGGCTGGATCCCGGTGTCAATCTGGGAATTCTGAAGCAGCATCTGAATAAAGCTTTCCTTATCCTGCTGCCGTTCAAAGCCCAGTCCGTAGGTGTAGCTGTCGACCCTTGCCCGATAGGCGGAAAAAACCTCATAGCGGCAGACCCCTTCGCTGTTTGCGATATAAATATAGGGATGATCCCTCCAGTACTGCTCTCCGGCGTACTTTCGCAGGGAGGCAAACATGGAGCCGTCCTTCATGTTATGTCCATACACAATGGTATGAAACTCAGTCATATCCGGCTGATTGGCGCACTCCAGGAACACCGAACCCACACCGTTTCTTTCGCCGTCCCAGGTATGCCGCAGGTAGAACTGATTGTCGGCGCCCTGAACAATGGGGTAATCGATCTGACTGTCCGGTATCAGAATCCAGCCCAGCACATCCGGATTGACCTCCTGCAGCGCCGCCAGATTCGTCTGCTTCAGCAGGCGGACATATTCATCATCCGCCGGGACGGGCACCCAACGTTTTTCCGATTCCTCCGGCAGAGGCTGCGCAGGAAGCGGCTCTGCCTCCCGGGGCATTCCCGCCAGCTCCCGGGCCTGTGCATATGTCTGCTGCCCAGCCATACTGAAAAACTGTTGGCGCAGAACCATGCAAAGACTGAACAGGCCCACCAGCAGCAATCCGAGCCTGAGAATTTTCTTTCCTTTTGCTTTCAAACAAATCACCCTCTGATGGATCCTGTGCGGCAAAAGCCACAGGCTATCCTGTGGCTTTCGCGCGTATGCAGAGATTAAACTTCATTTGTGCGCTTCCTGCTCAGAGGTCCTAAGCAGCAATGGCACAGGACCCTGACAAGTACCCCCATCATGCACAGATAGCCGGTTTTTGCGGCCTCGGCAATGTTGATGCCGCTTTCCGAAGCATCCTCCCAATCGGTCAGGTCATAGTAATAGGAGCTGCTCCAGTTCCGCTCGGAATGGGTTCGCTTCTCATCGGTGGTAACACACGTTACCGTGCCATAGACATCCGTTTGCGTTTTGGTTGTCCCTTCGGTGGAAACCAGGACCTGCTGGATGGTGTCGGTTTTGGTGTCCGTGCGGGTATCGGTTCTCTTCGCCGTCGTCTTCGACGTGGTCAGGGTAGGCTCGGTCACGCTGAAGTTAAGCTTCACGGCCAGATCGACCTCCCGGGTACCCTGAGACATACCCACGAAGGTCTGAGAGGTACCTTCCTTATTAACTTCGGAAGTATAAAGATATGCGCCAGGCTTCAGGTTCTGGATTCCGCTCAGAGTCAGGCTGATGTCCGTGTTTTCCGCAATCTGCAGGCCAGAAATGGTATAATTGCCGTTGGCATCAACTTCGCCCTCAGCAAAGAGCTGGCCTAAAAGATTGGTATCATCCGTTACCAGATACTTTTTCGCCAATTCCTTTCCATCTTTATCCAGTACCGTCACAGCCAGATTTCCGGTGAGCTTGCTTTTTTCAATTTCCAGCTTAAAGGAAATGCTCGCATTGTACTTTTCATTGCCGCTGCTATCCTTCAGCACATTTCCTTGGTCATCTGTCGCTTTCTCCCCCACGGTGATGGAAGCGTTGGTAGCGAAATTCTTTTCGGTAATCAGCGGCGTTGTAGTATCCGTTTCAGGAGATGGGGCTTTAATTAAATAGTTGAACAGGGCTTTGACACGTGCTGCGGAGTCCTGATTAACATCTTCATGCGTTTCATACCCATTACTATCATATCCCAAAAAATACACACCTACCGGATTCTTGCTATTGACCACCTGTGAATCCTTATCGCTGTTGCCGTAATACCAAATCGCGGCCTGAGTTGCAGCCAATGCTTCTCCGTCAGTCAGTGCACCAATGTTAATACCAGCTGTAAACGTTCCTGCTTTTTGGGCCGCTTGCAGCATCTCTTTTACAGCAGCCAAGCTGCCAACGCCGCTCGCAGTTCCCCAATAACCGTTGACAGCAATGGCCTGAATGTGGGCTGCCGACTCGGAAGTATAGTAGTCCGCGTCGAAGACATTTTCCATGTCATAGCGATGACCTTCAATCGGTGTGGTCATTAAATCAGCGCAGTATACATAATGCGGCTGAGACGGCTGATTATCTTTAGGTTTATCCATCAGAACGAACTGATGTGCCTGATATCCATATGCAGACCCTGTAGTTTGTACACGGATAGCGCTTTCCAGGCCATACTCGCCAAGCCATTGGAAATCAAAGCCTTCGAAGTCATGTGGTTCCTTTAGCTCTTCCGGGTTCACTCTGTGATATAAATC
>CAMGCA010000296.1 GCA_946011705.1 uncultured Clostridia bacterium
ATGGTCAGGAAGGTGCCGGTTCCGGGGCCAATCAGCCCGTCGTACAGTCCGATGGCCGTGCCGATGGCTCCGGACAGGGCAATCGTTTCCCCGGGAGATTTGGGGGGCTTTTCCTCCTTGCCGAAATCCCGGAAAAATACCAGTATCAACGCAACCAAAGGCAGCGCCGTCAGCACCACCATCTGCAGCAGTTCCGCACGCATATACACCGCCAGCGAGGAACCCGCCGCCGAACCAACCAGAGAACCCACCGCCGCGGGAAGGGCGCATCGCCAGTTGATGTTCCCGGATTTCATGTACTTATAGGATGCCAGCGCCGTGCCGCAGCCGTTGGCGAATTTGTTGGTGCCCGCCGCCAGCTTGATGGGCACACCGGCGATCAGATAGGCAGGCAGGGAGATTACACCGCCGCCGCCGGCGATGGAGTCCACAAAGCCCGCCAGAAAAATCAGCGGGCACACGATTGCAAAGGTCCAGATATTAACATTCATGGGAATATACCCTCTCTTTCTTCCGGCCAATTATACCACAGCGTCAACCGGGATTCCATTGGAAAATCGGATGAAATCTCCTGCTTTCCCAGTGGCTGTTCCGGCGTTTTGTGGGAGTTTTCGTTGACAAGCATCCGCCCTTCTTCTATAATAGGCGCATACCACTTCTGCATTGGAGGCCTATAACCATGACACGAGGCTTTATTACCATCGCCACCGGGCGGGATAAGTACTACGAGATGGCGAAAAATCTGGTACTGTCCTACCGCCTGTTTTGCGATAATCCCCTTCCCTTCGCCATTTTGTGCGATAAGGAAAACGTATACACCAAAGCCTTTGATCAGGTGATCCTCTTTCAACCCGGTCCCCGGGTCTACTTCAATAAATTTGAGCTTCTGAAGCGCTCTCCCTTTGACGAGACTATTTTTATCGACGCGGACTGCCTGGCCTACGCCGATCTAAATGACCTGTGGGACTATTTCGCCAGCTCTGATGATTTCTCAGGCTGCGGCACCAACTACCCCATCGACTCGGAAAAGGGGCTGTTTCAGGATGGGAAAATCGGGCAGTACAACGGTCGGGTTCACTGGAAGCCGGATATCTGCGGCGGTCTCTACTTCATCCGCAAAGGCCCCGCCTGCGACGCCCTCTATGAAGAATGCCAGAACATCGCCAAGCACTATGATGAATACCTCTGGCCCGATTTCTGCGCCCCCTACGCCGACGAAACCGTACTGTGTCTCGCCATGGCGGTTCAAGGAATGCACGCCATGATCGCGGAGCCTTCCAACTACGGTCACCCCTGGGAGGCGGACTTCATGGAGCACGATATCTTCACCGGCCTGTGTCGCTATGCCACCGAATGGCATCCCATGGTGGAGCAGGGACATCTGGTCCACTTCGGCACCCGCTATTGCGCCAAGCCCCCCTACCTGTTTGAGATCGAGAAAATGAACCTCATGCTGAAAAAGGGTCTGCGGCCCGGCAAGTCCGGCGTGGCCCTGAACCCCGCGGAAACCCTTCTCTACCGCTGGAAGCTGCGCTATTACTGGCTGGAAGCGAAAGATCTGTCCGGCCGGGCTGTCCGCAAGCTGTGGCGCATCATCACCCGCACGCCCCCCACTGACTGATATCATGCCCGCCGCTTCCTTCGCGGCGGGCATTTTGACGAAATGACAGTTTACTTTTAAGCCAATCCGTGATAAAATTGCAGGATAAAAGGGAGAGTCCGCTCTTCCGAGGAAAAAGGAGTATTGTTATGAAGGGAATCATTCTCGCCGGCGGCTCCGGCACCCGGCTCTACCCGCTGACAAAGGTCACCTCCAAGCAGCTGCTCCCGGTTTACGACAAGCCCATGATCTACTATCCCCTGTCCACGCTGATGCTGGCGGGCATTCGGGACATTCTGATCATCTCCACCCCCACGGACACCCCCCGGTTTCAGGATCTATTGGGGGACGGCAGCCACTTCGGCATCCACCTGAGTTACGCTGTGCAGCCTTCTCCTGACGGGCTGGCTCAGGCCTTCCTCATCGGCGAGGATTTTATCGGGGATGAGCCCTGCGCCATGATTTTAGGGGACAATATTTTCTATGGCAATGATTTTTCCTCCATACTGGAAAAGGCACGGCGCAACGCGGAAAACGGGCGGGCCACCGTCTTCGGCTACTATGTCCCCGACCCGGAGCGCTTCGGCGTGGTGGAGTTTGACGAAAACGAAAAGGTTCTGTCCGTAGAGGAAAAGCCAGAGCACCCCAAGAGCAATTACGCCATCACCGGCCTGTACTTCTACCCCAAGGGTGTTTCGGAACTGGCAAAACAGGTCAGACCCTCTGCCCGGGGCGAGTTGGAAATTACCACCCTGAACGATATGTACTTACACCGCGGCATTCTGGACGCCAAAATTTTCGGCCGGGGCTTTGCATGGCTGGACACCGGCACCATGGAAAGCCTGCTGGAAGCGGCGGAGTTCGTCCACATGGTGGAAAAGCGGCAAGGTATGAAAATCTCCGCTCCGGAGGAAATCGCCTTCCGGTTTGGCTGGATTTCTACCCAGGAGCTGCTGGAATCCGCCGCCCTATACGGAAAATCCCCCTACGGGCACCACCTGCGGCAGGTGGCCGACGAAAAGTTTATCAGCTTCAAAGTCAGAAAGAATTTGTAAGGAGATTCCCATGACCATTATCGTTACCGGCGGCGCCGGATTTATCGGTTCCAATTTCATTTTCCATATGATGCAGGCGCACCCCGACTACCGGCTGGTGTGTCTGGACAAGCTCACCTACGCAGGCAACCTGAGCACCCTTTCCTCCATCATGAACAACCCCAACTTCCGCTTCGTGAAGCTGGATATCTGCGACCGGGAAGGTGTTTACAAGCTGTTTGAGGAAGAGCACCCGGACATGGTGGTGAACTTCGCCGCCGAGAGCCATGTGGACCGCTCCATTGAGAATCCCGAGGTGTTCCTGCAAACCAACATCCTGGGCACCCAGGTGCTGATGGATGCCTGCCGGAAATACGGCATCGGGCGCTACCATCAGGTGTCCACCGACGAGGTCTACGGCGACCTGCCCCTTGACCGGCCCGACCTGTTCTTCACCGAGGAGACCCCCATCCACACCAGCTCTCCCTATTCTTCTTCCAAGGCGGGCGCTGACCTGCTGGTGCTGGCCTATTACCGCACCTACGGTCTGCCTGTGACCATCTCCCGGTGCTCCAACAACTACGGCCCCTACCAGTTCCCG
>CAMGCA010000297.1 GCA_946011705.1 uncultured Clostridia bacterium
GCGGAATATCATGACGAAAAGGTGGTCTACTGCGGCTATCTCGTGAACCACTGGGGTCATTTTCTCATCGAGGCCGTGACCCGGCTGTGGTATTTTCTGGAAAACGACCCCACAATTGACAAATTCGTCTACTTTTTAGACGAAAACGAGGAGCGGGAGATCAAGGGCAACTACCGGCTGTTTCTGGAGCTGCTGAAAATCTGGGACAAGCTGGAGATCATCAACAAGCCCACCCGCTATCGGGAGGTCATCATCCCCGAGCTTGGCATCCATATGCGCAAGGCTTATACGCCAAAGCTTCTGCGGGTTTTCGACGCCGTGGCAGACAATGTGGTTCCCCAGCCGGACTGGGACACGCCCCAAAAAATCTATTTCAGCCGCAGCCAGTTCAAAAAGGGTCAGCCCTTTGAGTTTGGCTTTGATTCTCTGGACAATTTCTATGAAAAGAACGGCTACACCATTCTCTATCCAGAGAAGGTGCCGCTGGATCGGATGATCCATTACATCCGAAACGCGGAGGTGGTAGCCTCTCTGTCCGGCTCCCTGCCCCACAATATGCTCTTTGGCAGAGACGGGCAAACCGTGGAGATCGTGGAACGGCTGGTCATCAGCGACGATAACCAGACCGATGTCAACCGGATGCGGGACTTGCACGTCATTTACATCGACGCCAACATCCCCCTGTACCCCATCGATTTTGTGGGCCCCTTCATCATGGGTTACACCCCGGAGCTGGAACGGTTCGCAAAGGATCGGGGCTACCAGCCGCCGGACGAAAAATATCTGACAGAAAAACACTACAAGCGCTGCTTTGTCAGCTATATGAAGGCTTACGCCGACCTGTACCGCTATAATTGGTTCCAAGACGATTGGTATGGCCCCTTCGCCGACTCCCTGTACGAGGGCTTCCGGGCAGGCCACGCCTTCTTCGGGGACTACCTGGACGGGAAAAGGCCCTTCCGCTGGCATCATTACTTTGAAGTGCACTATTTCAAGCAGTTCGTCAAGCGCATTTTGGGCGTTAAACAATAATACCCTTGCTTTTTCTCGCAGTTTATACTAAAATAACGCCATAGTTTTATGGATTCTGCTATAGAAAGGACGCAACCTTATGTCTACCATTCAAGTATTGAAACCCAAATTCCATATTGACGAGTGCCTGGCGCAGATTCGGGAGTGTCTGGAAAAGGGCTGGACCGGATCCGGCTTCAAGACCGCCGAATTCGAGCAGAAGTGGAAGGAGTATACCGGCCACCCCCACGCCTGCTACTTAAACTCCAACACCTCCGGCCTGCATCTGGCCACCAATATTCTCAAGCGCCGCTATGGCTGGCAGGATGGCGACGAGATCATCACCACCCCCGTCACCTTCGTCTCCACCAACCATGCCATTCTCTATGAAAATCTGAAGCCCGTCTTTGCCGACGTGGATCAGTACCTGTGTCTTGACCCGGCGGATGTGGAAAAAAAGATCACCGACAAGACCCGAGCCGTCATCTTCGTGGGCTACGGCGGACGGGTTGGTCAGCTGGATAAGATTCTGGAAATCTGCAAAAATCACGGCCTGCACCTGATTCTGGATGCCGCCCATATGTCCGGCACCCGGGTAAACGGTGTGACCCCCGGCACCTGGGAGGGTGTGGACGGGGCGGGCTACTCCTATCAGGCCGTGAAAAACCTGCCCACCGGTGACAGCGGCATGATTTGCTTTGCCGACGGGGAGCTGGACGCCCAGTGCCGCAAGGTCTCCTGGATGGGCATTAACAAGGACACCTATGCCCGTACCAGCAGCGAGGGCACCTACAAGTGGAACTACGGCGTGGACTATGTGGGCTACAAGTACAACGGCAACGCCATCATGGCCGCCATCGCCTTGGCCCAGCTGCCCTATCTGGACGAGGAAAATGCCCGCCGCCGGGAGATCGTGAAAATGTACAACGAGGGCTTCTCCAAAAACCCCAAGATTCAGATTGTTCCCGCTCCTCATCCTGAGGAGTGCTCCTTCCACATCTATGAGCTGATCGTGCCCGACCGGGAGGCGCTGCTTTCTGAGCTGGCGAAAAATGACATCTACGGCGGCGTTCATTACCGTGACAACACGGAATTCTCCATGTACACCTACGCCCAGGGCACCTGCCCCCACGCCCACGAGGTGACCCAGCACATCATCACCATGCCCCTGCACCTGTACCTCACCGACGAGGATGTGCAAAAAATCATCCGCATTGTCAACGATTTCGTGAAATAAGGGAGAAAATAGTATGCTGTTTTTACAGTATCCCTCCTGCACCACCTGCAAGAAGGCCAAGGCATGGCTGGACGGCCGCGGCATCGCCTATGAAGCCCGGCACATTAAGGAGCAGAATCCCAGCTACGAGGAACTGTCCCAGTGGCTGAAAATCAGCGGCCTGCCGGTAAAGAAGTTCTTCAACACCAGCGGCCTGCAATACAAGGCTCTGAATCTCAAAGACAAGCTTCCCGGCATGACCGTGGAGGAGCAGCTGCGGCTGCTGGCCACCGACGGAATGCTGGTAAAGCGGCCCATTGTCGTCACCGATGACGGCAAAGTCCTGACCGGCTTCAAAGTAGCGGAATGGGAAAGCGCCCTGCTGCAACAATGAGGGGAAATCCATGAACATTCTGGTAAGCTATGGCTCCAAATACGGAACCGCCAAGCGCTATGCCCAGTGGATTGCCGAGGAACTGGCCTGCGGCCTGGCTGACCCGGAGGACCCAGAAAATGTGGCCCATATTGAATCCAGACTGGAAAAGGTTCTGACCCCGGAAATGCGGGAGAAAATCAGGCAGTTCCATCTGCGGGGCGGCATTGACTATTCCCGGCTGGGCCTGACCCACAAGGCCATGATGGCGATGCTGCGAAGGGTCATGCTGAAAAAGGGCTACGACAATCTCCGCAGTGAGGATCAAATGATGCTGGACACCTACGGCGGCACCGTAGACTTTACCAACCGGGAATCGCTGGCCCCCCTGCTCAACTATGTTCGCTCCCTCCCATAACGGAACATGGCGCACCGGTTGGTGCGCCATGATTGTATCATAATAGTCCGATTGAAACTTAAGCGTTCGACAGCATGGAACAAGTTAACTGGCCAAAATGGGCCGTGATGCCACGGTGACACAAAACCCCAGCGGTGTGGATACTCCGCTGGGGTCTTAAATTCTTTCGCGACGCAGGTCTGTAAGCCGGGTT
>CAMGCA010000298.1 GCA_946011705.1 uncultured Clostridia bacterium
CTCCTACATATTGCTGGTTCAGACGACTCGTGTTATTCGGTTCTAAATTCTTGGGGTTCAGTCCCTCCCGAACCAATTGGGCCTCCTGTTTCAGCCGCACAGCGGTGTCTCCGATTCCGCCGCTTTTCGGCAGGTCGGAGATGTCCAGCTTCACGCAGGCGGTTTCCAGCTCCTGCAAAGCGTCCTCCAGAGCCTGCCCGTCCTCCCCTTCCAGCAGGGTCAGAATTTGAGAAGCCGACACGGTGTCGCCCATGGTCAGGGACATCCGGAAGGTTTCCCAGGGGTCCGGCTCAAAGGAAAAATCCAGATCATTCATTCAAAAAGTCCTCCAATCCCAGACTTTCTCCGTCTTTTTGCAGCTTGTCCATGGCCTGACGCTCAATCTGCCGCACCCGCTCCTTGGAGACGCCCAGCTTCCTGCCGATCTCCTCCAGCGAGTAGCACACGCCGTCCTCCATGCCAAAATGCAGCCGCAGAATCTGCTGCTGCCGCGGATTCAGCCGGGACAGCAAATCGTGCATGGTTTTTTCCAGCTCCTGCCGCACCAGCTCCTCATAGGGCTGGGGGGACAGGGTGTCCTCCACCAGCGAACCCAGGACGCCGTCATCGCCTTCCCCGGTGGGTACATCCAGCGAGCACACATCCGGCGCAAGGCGCATCAGCTCCTTCACCTTTTCCTCCGGCAGGCCCACCCGCTTCGCAAGCTGGTCTGTCGTAGGTTCCCCGCCGGTTTCCTGGGTCAACGCGTTTTTCGCCGCCTGCACCGCCCGCATTTTTTCCGCGGTGTGCAGGGGAACCCGAATGGGGCAGCCGTGGTTAATCAGGCACCGGGTCACGCCCTGCCGAATCCATTTGGTGGCGTAGGTGGAAAACCGGTAGTCCAGGGTATAGTCAAATTTCCGGGCGGCGGCCAGCAGGCCGATGCTGCCCTCCTGTATTAAATCCATCAGCGCCACGCCCCGTCCGGCGTACTCACGGGCAATGCTGACCACCAGCCGCAGATTGGAATTCACCATCTGGCGGATGGCGTCCTCATCTCCCGCGGCACAGCGGCGGGCCAGCTCCTTCTCCTCCTCGGCGGTCAGCCGGGGGAAGGTGCGGATTTCCCGCAGGAACTGCCGCATATCGTCCTCACCGGCGCTGAGCGGCAAATCTGTGTCTTTGTCCAAAAGCTCTGTCATGGCTTTATTCCTTTGCTCTTTTGCAATTTTTCCCGCAGAAGCATAATGTCCTCTTCTGTCTTTGTTTGGGATTTCTGGTATTCTTCGCGGATGGTGCGGGCGCAGTCTGCAAGGCCCTGATGGTTTACAGGCCCGGTAAGCCGC
This sequence comes from uncultured Clostridia bacterium, assembly GCA_946011705.1. Taxonomy (GTDB): domain Bacteria; phylum Bacillota; class Clostridia; order Oscillospirales; family Oscillospiraceae; genus Faecousia. Next base: position 1,326 of record CAMGCA010000298.1, read on the forward strand.
TGGGTGATGCCCGCAAGGCAGGCCATTTCCTCCGGAGTAAAGTCCGTCAGGCCGGACAGGGAGACATCCAGCCCCTGCCGGTAACGGTCAAACAGCTGTGCGAACGCCCTTCCCATGAATTCGCTGGAAAACATCTCCGGCTTCAATTCCGGGATCTCCCCGAACAGGGCAGGCTCTTTCAAGATTTGCGCCAGCACCATTTCCTCCGCACGGGCGGATTTCATATTGTCGTAGCGCAGTTTTTTGTCCGTGGGCTGTAAATTGCGCACGGGAGACAGATCGATTTTCTCCTGCTTTTTCTTCTCCTGATAGGTTCGCCTCTTAAAAGCCCGGCCCACTTCCAGCTTCATGGCATCCGCGCTGATACCGGCGGCTTCCGCCACCCGGTTTCCGTAGACCTCCCGCTGGACGGAGCTGCTCAGGCTGCTGATGAGCGCCGCGGACTCCTGCAAATATTTGACCTTCTGGTCGTCATCCCGGAGGTCGTATTTTTTCAATATGGCGTTCAGCTGGTACTCCACCCGGTTGGAGGATTCCTCCAAAAGGAGCTTAAAGCGGTCGGCCCCAAACTTTTTCAGGTATTCGTCCGGATCTTTCGCGTCCCGCATTTTCAGCACCTTCACCTGCAAACCGGCCTTTTCCAGAATCGGGATGGCCCGCTGGGTGGCGTTCTGGCCCGCCTCGTCGCCGTCGTAAATCAGCACCACCTGCTCGGTGTAGCGGGAGAGCAGATTGGCTCCGTCCTCGGTCAGGGCGGTGCCCAGAGACGCCACAGCGCAGTCAAATCCAAACTGATGCAGGGCAATGGCGTCCATGTAGCCCTCCACCAGAATCAGGTAGCCCAGCTTGCTTTTTTTGGCCAGATTCAGGGCAAACAGGTTCTTTCGCTTGTTAAAAATCAGGGTTTCCGGGGAATTTAAGTACTTGGCGGCGGACTTGTCCTGATTGTTCATAATACGCCCGCCGAAGCCGATGACATTTCCCCGGACGTCGATGATGGGGAACATCAGCCGGTCGCGGAAACGGTCGAAGAGGTTTCCGTTCTTTCGGGAAACCGTGACAAGGCCGGAATCCCGCAGCTCCTGATCGGTATAGCCCTTGCCCCTCAGCCAGTCCACCAGTGCCGTCCAGCTGTCCGGTGCGTAGCCGATGCCGAATTTGGTCAGGATGGATTTGGGCATCCCCCGCCCGGCGGCGTATTGCAGGGCGTTCGCGCCGACTGGGGCGTAGAGCTGGCTGTGATAGAACCGGGCCGCTTCCTTGTGCAGCGCCCACAGCCGCTCCTGCTGTCGGTAACGGGACTGGTACTGCTCGTCCTCCGGCACCTCCATGCCGACACGCTTTGCCAGCGCCCGGACGGCATCCGGGTAGCTCAGGCCCTCAATTTCCATCTCAAAATTGATGACACTGCCGCCCTTATGACAGCCAAAGCAATAGTAGATACCCTTGTCGGGAGCGACGGAGAAGGAGGCGGTTTTCTCCCCGTGGAAGGGGCACAGGCCGAACAGGTTGGAACCTTCAGGTTCACATACTGCCCGACTACGTCTTCAATTGGATTCCGGGCGGTCAGTTCGTCCAAAAATGCCGGTGGAAACGCCATATTCCCCCTCCTCTCTCTTTATGGAGCCAATATTATAACACATTATCCCCGGACGTTCCAGCCCATGGGAATGAAAATTTGTGTATATTTGTCCACGGCGTAGTTATCCGTCATGCCCGCGATGTAATCACAGACCGTACGCTCCATGCCGTCGAAGGAAAGCTGGGGCTGAAAATCCTCCGGCAGTGCTTCCGGGTGGGCCATATAGTATTCAAACAGCCGGGCCAGCATGGCTATGGCCTTGCTTTCCTCCCCCAACGCCCCGGGGTTGCGCTGG
>CAMGCA010000299.1 GCA_946011705.1 uncultured Clostridia bacterium
TGGCTAAATGGAAGAAGCCGAAGGTTTGGGTCAGCGCCCTGTGCGCTGCGCTGTGCCTTGTGATTCTGGCGGCTTGCGCATTGAATCCAAAGCAGAAGGAAACGCCGCGGGAAGAAATGACCACCACCGGTCCCGCCAGTATTGGCGGATGGGAGCTGTATTTGGATCTTCCGGCAGGTTGTACTTTTGTAAACAGGAATCTGGAGAACTGGGAGTAAGGGAAGGTTGGCCCCTTTACGATCACGGACGGCAGCAACACCATCGGCGGCGTCATAGTATTCCCTGTCCCGGAGGATTTCAGCGCGGACAACTGGGATTGGCTCCAGGAACTCGACCTTCCCGAGTGGCAGGATGAAACCCTTGGCTACTCTGCCGGCGGCGCGCCGGGCGTTGAGGTCAGCGTGGAATTTTTCAGCGATGTGCCGGAGGGACAGGAACGAACCGTCCTGAACGAGCATACTCTTTACTTCTACGAAGGCTGGATTTACGATCTGTGGTTCGATAAGCTGACGGTGAAGCCCGAGGTCATGGCGGCGATTCTGGATACCGTCAGTCTGGGAGAGCCAAAGCCCAATCCCACGACCCTACCCTATGAAATTGGGGAGCTACCCCAGGGCTATGACGCCGCGGTCACCGCGGAGGGCAATATCCGGATTGACAACTTACAGGGGAAGGTGGGGTTCGTTACCAGCTACCCCATCCCGGAGGGGGTATACGACCCCAATGACGGAGCCTACCTGTGGCTGGAAGATGTTGGCGTCCCGGATCTGGAGGACCCAAATCTGTACGTTGCGGGTGTGTTTTCGTGGAAGGAAAGCAATAGTTGTTCCCTCACCGTTGAGGACGATGCTCAGAATCCGACTGTAAAGCGCACCCACTATTTCCAGGTTGCCGGAAATACACTGTATGATTTCTGGCTGGATGATCTGGCGGTGGACGAGGTTACCCGCTCTGCCATCCAGAAGGCTGTGGTCTATCAGGAGCCTGTGATGCAGCAGCCGGGGACAGCGTCCGAGTCTGAAATGTCGGAAGAAGAAATTGCCTTCGCCAAGGCCCAAGCGGTGATGATGGGCTTACAAGATGTACCCGCCCTGATTCAGACCGAGTGCCGCTATCAGAACACCCCCGAAAAGGACTATATTGAAACCTTCTGCTATGACAGCTAAATTGGTTTCCTGCGGGTCACCACCACCGCCGACGGGCTGGATCATGTCGAGCTTTATGGGAACGACCTATACTATACCAATGCGGGCAGCGAGACAAGCCCGGAGCCAATCTGGGTAGAATCGGAAGCCCCTTCCGAGTGGAGCGGCCCGTGGCTGGGTAACTTCAATTTCATTCGCCATTATGTGACCTATGTGGACACGCTGCCCGATGGGGAGAAGACCTGCTATCTATTCCAGGTGAATGCCCCCTTTGAGGATACGCCGGATGCCGCAGACCACTATTTTGCCACCTTCGATTTTGACGCCGAGGGGAACTTTATTGACGTCTACCTGCAAATCAACCCGGTCAGGGACGATGCCTACACCTTAACCCAGTCCGTCGTCACCACAGACCCCCAGGTGATCGCGGCAAAGCTCAGCAGCGAAATGATCCGTGCCACGAAATAACAACCAGCGGCTCTCCATCCCGGGGAGCCGCGGCGTTTTTGGTTAAAGAAAACCACCAGCCCGGCTGGTGGTTTTCTTTAACCAACAAAAAAGCCCAGCAAAAGCTGGGCTTTAACAGATTGAATACGCCTGCGGGAGCATTTTTATGCTCTTTTTCGGAACAGACTTGCTGGCAGCTGGGACAGAATTACGGCGGCGAAGACCAGCACGCATCCGATCGTCTCCCACAGGGTCATGGTCTCGCCCAGCAGCCACCAACCGCCCAGTACGGCAAACACCGATTCCAGGCTCATAATCAAAGAGGCAGTGGTAGGCTCCAGAGATCGCTGACCGACAACCTGCAAGGTGTAGGCCACGCCCATGGACAGGATGCCGGCGAAGCACAGAGGCTTCCAGCAGGCGAGTACATTGGCCCAGTCAACCGTCTCTGTGAAGAGGACGAAGGGAATGGACAGTACCGTCACAACCAGCGCCTGCACGCAGTTCAGCCGCAGACCGTCCAGCTCACCGGCAAAACGGTCAATACAGGTAATCTGCACGGCAAAGGCCAGGGCGCAGCCGGTGAGCAGCAGATCACCCTTGTTGATCTGGGTTACGCCCATGCAGCTGAGCAGGTACAGTCCGGCCACGGCCATCACAACGCTGAACACAATGGTAAAGGGAGGCTTCTGGCCCAGGAACATTCCCAGCACCGGCACCCAGACAATGTACATGGCGGTCAGAAAGCCCGCCTTTCCGGCGTCGGTGTATACCAGCCCCACCTGCTGAAGACTTGTAGCCACAAACAGGGCGCAGCCGCAGATCAGGCCAACCTTCCACAGAACGGGATTCTTCCATTTCTCAGCGGATTGGCGCGCGTCGCAGGCTTTCATTTCCATCAGGAAGGAGCAGGGAATCAGAAATAAAACCGCCAGAGTGCAGCGAACGGCCTGAAAGGTAAAGGGGCCGATTTTGTCCATACCAACGCTCTGCGCGATAAAGGCAAAGCCCCAGATGGTTGTTCCCAGCAGCAGACACAGGCTGCCTTTGATTTGTTTTTTCATATTTTCATCACCGCCGCATACTCTAGCATAACTTGGCGAAAAATGCAAGCGACGTTGCTTTTTTTTGCGGACGTGGTATAATACGGAAAAACAACATGGAGGGAAGGCTATGGAAACGATGAAACAAATCCCGCCGCGGGAAAAAATTCCGGCAGAGGATAAGTGGGCGCTGGAGGATCTGTACCCCACGGACGGGGACTGGAAACTGGAACTGGATACTTTGGCGCAGGATAAAGAATTTCTGACATCCTTTGCCGGCAAGCTGGGTACCAGCGCGAAAGCGCTGTATCAGTACCTTGATGCCTCGGAGAAGCTCAATGTCAAGGCGGAACGGCTTGGGAATTATTGTATGCGCAAAGCAGACGAGGATACCAGAAATGCCGCCGCCCAGGCCATGCAGGGCCAGTTTATGAGCGCGGTGGTGGAATTGAGCGCCGCGTGCAGCTTTGACACGCCGGAGATTATGTCCGTTACGGAGGAGACTCTGGAGAACTATTATTCTGAGTTCCCGGAGCTCGAACGCTACCGCCCCAATCTCACCCAACA
>CAMGCA010000300.1 GCA_946011705.1 uncultured Clostridia bacterium
GCGCCCCCGGGCGCCGCCCCCTCGGGGCCGGCGGTCGGCGCCTCCCCGCCCCAGCGCCCGCGCCACCGGCGCGCCATTGCCCGGGCGGCGGTGGCTGACCCGCCGGTGCTCATTCTGGACGAGGCCACCTCCTCCATCGACACCCGTACCGAGGCCCTGATCGAGAAGGGCATGGATCAGCTGATGGAAGGCCGGACGGTGTTTGTCATCGCCCACCGGCTGTCCACCGTCCGCAACGCCGACGCCATCCTGGTGCTGGAGCACGGGCAGGTGGTGGAGCGGGGCAGCCACGACGATCTGCTGGCCCAGAAGGGGGAGTACTACCAGCTCTACCACGGCATGTTCGAGTTGAGCTGAACAGAACGAAAAAAGGCGCGGCCTTCAGGCCGCGCCTTTTTAGAGCTTTGATTTAGGAGGGGTAGCGAGTAGATACAAAAAAGTCGTTAGCTTCCAAAAAGTCTCTTGTGATCTCTCGACCCCAATGGATCCTACCGGCATAGTTGCCCTCGGCTACAATAATGGAGTTATCTTTCTTTTCCAGGACAATAACCTCATGTCCGCTAGAAGAATTATCATAACGGACAATGTCGCCCACACGAATGTCATCAAAGACCTCGTGAGACCTGGGCTTAAACTTTGTGCCATTTACCCAGTCTGTAGGCCCAAAAGCCGCATCCTGACACATCAGAGTAAAAGCTGCACAGCCTCGATTGAGGGTGTAGTGCAACTCTCCCGTAGAGAGCAAACCAGGAATTTTGTAGACGTTGTCATTGGTCCACGTCATTCCGTCGGGATATTTTGCCTTGAGGGCAATAATGGCGCTGTACACCTCCTCCTCGGTGGGTGCACCAGCGGGTGTGGACACAGAGGGTATAGAGGGCTCCGCAGGCTGCTCAGGTTTCGTGGTTTCGGTGGGCTGCTGGGGGGCATCGGGGAGCTTCCCGCCGTTGTCAATCAGATCGGACATACGTCCCAGGACCACGGCTGCCTGGGCACGGCTCATCAGGCCGTCGCCGTTGAAGGTGCCCTTGCCGTCCACACCGGTGATGATCCCCATGGCGTAGCAGCGCACGACTGCGGTGTAGGCGCTGGCCTCAATCGGAATCTTGTCCAGATCAGGGATGGTATCGGCAACCGCATAGAAGGTATCCTGAGGTACCACAACGTTCAGCTGGTCCATGACCTCAGTTACAACACAGGCCATCTCAGTGCGGGTCATGGGACGCTCAGCAACAACTGCGTCAATATCGGCCTTAAAGTAGGCGTCAAACATGTTGTCCACACCCACCTGCATGTAGGGGCCATACCACTTGTTGCTGTACCACGTGCCGGAATCCGCTGTGTCGGGGATCTGATCGCCGTAGAAAGCACGGGCCACCATGGTGTACCACTCGGCCCCGGTCACCTTGCCGTCCGGATTGAACTTCCCACCGCCGATACCGGTGACCCAGCCTGTGTCAGCTGCACGCTCCACGTAGGAATAGGCCCAATGGCCTGCGGGCACGTCAGAGAAAGAGGGACTGGCAGCCAGGGCCGGGACAGACATGGATCACGCTAAGACCAGGGATACGAGCTTCTTCATGTTCTTTCCTCCCGTAATTCATATATGTATAAATTAGTATACCATATGATTATTACGGAGTAAAACAAATTTGCGGACCAGCCTCACTGGCTCAAAAAAGAAAGAGCCCTGGGCAATCAAAATGATTGCCCAGGGCTCTGTTAAGAACTGCTAAGAACAGCAGGATTACTTCAGCTCCACCTTGGCGCCGACTTCCTCCAGCTTCTTCTTCAGCTCCTCGGCCTCCTCCTTGGAGACGCCCTCCTTGATAGCCTTGGGGGCGCCCTCGACAACAGCCTTGGCCTCAGCCAGGCCCAGGCCGGTGATCTCGCGGACAGCCTTGATGACCTTGATCTTCTCAGCGCCGATCTCAGCCAGAACGACGTCGAACTCGGTCTTCTCCTCAGCAGCGGGAGCAGCAGCGCCGCCAGCGGCGGGAGCGGCCATAGCAGCGGCGGAAACGCCGAACTCGTCCTCCAGAGCGTGCACGAGCTCGGAGAGCTCCAGAACAGTCAGACCCTTAACCTCTTCGATGAGGGCAGTGATTTTCTCAGAAGCCATGATAGGTAACCTCCTAAATAAATAATTGTAAAAATCAGTTGCGTCGAATTACTCGGCAGCCGCTTCCGCGGGAGCCTCGGCGGCCTCGACAGAGCCGCCCTTCTGCTCGCAGATGGCCTTGATAACGATGGCCAGGCTGGTGATGGGGGCCAGCATGGTACCCAGGACCTGAGCCTGCAGGACCTCCTTGGAGGGCAGCTCGGCCAGAGCCATGATCTCGTCCATGGACAGGACCTTGCCGTCCATGAAGCCGGCCTTGATGACGAACTTCTCGCCGTTGAACTGCTTGGCGAACTTGTTGATCACCCGCATGGGGGCGATGGGGTCGCCGTGGGACAGAGCCATGGAAGTGGTGCCGTTGAGCACGTCATCCATCTCGTTCAGGCCCACGTTGTTGATGGCGAAACGCACCAGGGTGTTCTTCACCACGGCGTAGTCCAGCTCGTTCTTGCGGCACTCGGCACGCAGAGCGGTATCCTGGGCCACGGTGATGCCCTTGTAATCAACAAGCACGCCGCTGCTGGCGGTCTTGAGCTTCTCGGTCAGCTCGGCCACGATGGCCTGCTTCTCGCTGAGAACCTTTGCGTTAGGCATTTGGAATTCACCTCCGTTGAATTTGAGTTCAACTTTTCCGATGCAGTCACGCAACAAAAAAGCTGTTTTCGCATTCAAAGCAGCGAAAACAGCACAAAGAAATCATTCCGTTGTGGCTGCATTCTCGGCAGGACTTATGGCTTGCGCCGCCTGCTGTCTTTGAACACGACTGATAGTATATCATCCCGGACAGGCCGTGTCAAGCACGACCTGCCCGGAAATGACAACTTTTTTGGTACCGGAGCCAACAATCTCCGGATCAATTACATGAGCTTAGCGCTGTTGATCTTCACGCCGGGGCCCATGGTGGAAGCACAAACGCAGGAGCGAATGTACTGACCCTTGGCAGCGGAGGGCTTAGCCTTGACGATAGCGCCCATGAGAGCGTTGAAGTTCTCGGTCAGCTTCTCAGCACCGAAGGAGACCTTGCCGATGGGGCAGTGGATGATGTTGGTCTTGTCCAGACGGTACTCGATCT
>CAMGCA010000301.1 GCA_946011705.1 uncultured Clostridia bacterium
GGGAACTCCTGAGCGGCCTGAATCATGTAATCCTCGTGACCGAAGGAGTCGGCGAAGATGATGTTGCAGCCGGCGTCAGCCAGCTCGCAGGCGGCGTCATAGCACTCCTGGCCCTCGGGGATGTTGGTACGGAAAATGTACTGATCCTCAGTCAGGCCCAGGGCAGCGCAGGCTTCCTTAGCCGCATTCATGAAGTTCAGGTCGTAGGTGGAGTTCTCGTCGTGCAGGAAGATGAAGCCCAGCTTCACATCGGCAGCAGCGGCGGGAGCCTCGGCAGCGGGAGCCTCAGTAGCAGGGGCCTCGGCGGCAGGAGCGGCAGCAGTGGTCTCTGCAGGGGCAGCGGTGTTGCCGCCGCAGGCAGCAAGGCTCAGCACCATGACCAGAACCAGAGCCAGAGACAGAATCTTTTTCATGTTCTTATTCCTCCTAAATATTTCTGTAAGTCCATTTGCTGCCGGAAACAGCAGCAATGGGAAGCGTACAAGAGGCATGGTAATCCAAAATTCACAGTTTGTCAACACAACCGGACGGCTTTCCAACTTTTTTTCGGTTTTTCACAAAAAAGTGTCACCTTTCGGCCTGTTTTTTGCCGATGATTCAACAGGCTCCCCTTGAGGGGGAGCCTTTTTGGTTATAATTTCAGCATCCGGTAGCCGATGCCGATATGGGTCTGGATATACTGGGTATCCGAATTCCTTTCCAGCTTTTTCCGCAGGGTCGCCATGTGCACCCGAAGGGATGCCATGTCGCTTTCCCAGCAGCTGCCCCAGATCTTATCGGTGAGGTAGGTGTGGGTCAGCACCTTGCCCACATCCTTGGCTAGCAGGCACAGCAGCTTATATTCCGTAGGCGTCAGCTTCAGGGGACTGCCGTCCATGTAGGCGCAGCCCGCGCCGTAGTCGATAGTCAGGCTGCCGTTGCGGAACACCGCTTCCCCGGTCTTGCTCTCCAGGGCCGTCAGCCGCCGCTGGGTCACCCGCAGCCGGGCCAGCAGCTCCGCCACGGAGAAGGGCTTGGTCAGATAGTCGTCTGCCCCAGCGTCCAGCGCGGCGATCTTGTCGGTATCCTCGCTGCGGGCGCTGATGACGATAATGGGCATCAGGGACCAGCAGCGGATTCGCCTAATAACCTCCACCCCGTCCATATCCGGCAGGCCCAGATCCAGCAGAACAATGTCCGGCTGCTGATTAGAGGCCGCCGTGATGGCGGATCCCCCGTCGGTCGCGGTCAGATAGCGGTATTCATTGGATTTTAAGGTGGTGGTAATGAGATTTCGGACGGTTCCATCGTCCTCCACCACCAGAATCAGCGGTTTATTCATGAACCTCCACCTCCCCGGATGGAACCGTAAAGGTAAACACGGTGCCTTTCGGCTGATTGTCCGCGACGGAAATCACGCCGCCGTGGGCGGCAATAATGGACTTGCACAGGCCCAGTCCCAGCCCGAGCGAGCGGCGGCTGTCCGCAATGGGGTTGCTGCCGGTGTAAAACATCTGAAAAATTCGCTCTTTTTCGTCGTCGGAGATGCCCGGGCCGTCGTCCGCCACGGTGACCACCGCGCAGCCATTGTCCCCTCGGGTAGCAATTTCGATGTGCGATCCCACCGGGGTATATTTGATGGCGTTGTCTACCAGATTGATGATCACCTGCACAATGAGCCGGGCGTCGCACTTTGCCAGCAGCAGTTCGTCCTGATGGTGCACCGCAATATTGTGCTCCGACCGCTTCCGGCTGATGTGCTGCAGGGCTTCGGACACCATCTCCTCCACCAGCTGGGGCTGGGTATTCAGCTTCATACGCCCTTCCTCAATCCGGGTCACCGCCAGCAGATTCTCCACCAGATTGTAAAGCCACGCCGCGTCATCGTAGATGTCGCTGTACATCTGATTCCGGGTCTCCGGAGGCAGGCTCTCGCTGTCGGACAGCAGAATACCTGCGTTGCCGGAGATGGCGGTCAGCGGCGTGCGCAGGTCGTGGGAAATGGAGCGCAGCAGATTGGAGCGGAGCTTTTCATTCTCCGCCAGCAGCTTTGCCTCCTCTTTTTCCCGGGCGTTTCGCATATTCTCCAGAGCCAGGGCGCACTCGCCCAGAATAGACAGCAGGACGCTGTTTTCAAAGGCTTCCAGGGATTCCGAGCCTTCCATGACCACGCTTCCATAGACCTTGGAAGCGGTTTTGATCAGGTAGATGGTGGAATTCTGCTTGCCGCCGGTGGTGATGACGGGGTGCACCGTCAGCACCCGGTCAGACAGCTTGTGCAGCTGGGTCTGGGCCGCCTGAAAGATCTCCTCCTCCGTAGAAGCTTTTTGCAGCATCTGGTTGGTTTCAAACAGCAGGTTTGTCCGGTAGGCCGCCCGGGTGGACTGCTTGACCTGGCTTTTCAGCCGGTCTGTCAGGGTTCCCACAATCAACGCCGCCACGATCAGATTGAGGAAGCACATGCGCCCGCAGATCTGCATCACCCTCCGAGAAAATCCGGGCCTGGTCAAGAACAAATAGAACACCACCACTCAGCCCACCGCCGACAGAATATAGCTGCTGCGGGTTGAGGTGGCCATGGAGGTCAGCAGCACCGCCAGCAGATAGATAGCAATGATATTCGCCTCCGTAAACCCGACTCTGGAAAAGGCATAGCCCATCAAAGTGGCAAGGCACAGAATGCCCAAGGACACCGCCCAGTCCCGCAGCAGGCCACGGGAATCCCGCTTTGCCTTCTGGGCCCGGTATGCCCCGTCCACATAGGCGTCCGGGATGATGTGGATGTCCATGTTCGGTGCCATGGCGATAAGCTTTTCCGTCAGGGTGGGCTTACTCCAGGGGTGCTTTCTCGTCACCGCGCTTCTGCCAATGACGATTTTCGTCACCCCGGACAGCCGGGCGTACTCCGCGATCTGGTAGGACACATCATCGCCGAACACCGTCTCCACCGCCGCGCCCAGAGACTGGGCAAGTCTTACATTGGCCCGGAGCCGCTCCCGGTCTGCCTCCGGCATGGCTTCATAGTTGGGGGTCTGGACAAACAGGGCCGTAAAGCTACAATGAAAGGCCCTGGCCATGGTAGCGGCGGTGCGGATGATCTTGGCGTTGGACGGTGCCGAGGACAGGCAGGCCAGAATATGCTCCTGTGGCTGCTCCATTCCCCGCACCTCCCTTTTCCTTCGTCAATTAAGAGACCATGTCATCCTGAGC
>CAMGCA010000302.1 GCA_946011705.1 uncultured Clostridia bacterium
TTGTGATTCCCTATGACCGGCAGGCGTTGGCGGACTATCTGGGAGTGGAGCGCAGTGCCATGTCTGCGGAGATCAGCAAGGTAAGTATCATTTACACTTTCCTCCGCGTCCTCATAGTGTGCAAGAATACGATTGGCTATGGAAAACAAGCGGCTCATTTATACGGAGCCGACCACGGTGACGCTGCAAGATGGAACCAAACGCAACGGGAGCTTGCTGTATACCATCCGGCCCATACAGGAAGCGAAGGAGTATTATGTGGAGCAGCAGGCAAAGGCCAACGAGATAGCACGGCTGAAACAGCCTGCCCCGCTTTGAGCCGATTGTGCGGGGGTGTTTCCGATTTTCCTTCCCGGTAGGGCCGGGATACCACCCCGCCGGGGTTTGCCGAAATTGACGGCGGTTACGCGCCGGTTTGGACGCCACAGAGCCTGAATGCCAGGGAAGACACGAACGCACCCGCAGACAGACCCGATGCCCCGGTATCTCCATGCCGGGGCATTTTCCGGAAAAAGTTAGGAATACCCGGATTTGCGGATTTGGGAATCGGACGGCAGATGGGCGCAGAACCACAGGGTCGAAAATCAAGCAGGAGAAAGGATAGGCGTCGTCGCCTATCCGAGGGGTGACATTGTCGGGCAATGCCCGCCAAGAAAACGGGGGTTTACCGGGAAAAGGAAGCGATTCCAAAACATAATGACGGAATTTTATTAGGCGTCGGTAAACGGGGCTGTGGGTCGTGATAGGTGCCATAGAACCGAATTCCCTTAGAGCCGCAACGTTTCCATGTGGGTCATGGACTGGGTCGGTGCCATTTTCCCTCAGAAAATCTCAAAAAACCAACCAGATTGAAAAGGAGGAAAATTGTTGGAAATTACGAATAGCTATCACCCGGTTTCTGTGGTAGTGTTGTGAGCTGACACGGGGGAGGGATACATATGGCAAAACGAAGACCCGCAGGTGACGGGCTGGTGCGCAAGCGCAGCGACGGACGCTGGGAGGGCAGAATCGTGGTGGGACACAAGGCGGACGGCAGCCCCATCTTCCGCTCGGTGTTTGCCAAAACCCAGGGGGAGCTTCTGAAAAAGCTCCACAGCCGGATGGAGGAATATCGGGACGTGGAACTGACGGAAGAATCCGGTATGACGCTGGGGCAGTGGCTGGATAAATGGCTGGCAGATTACATGACCCTGACCGTCCGGGAGAGCACCCTGAACAGCTATAAAAGCATAACGGAGCACCACATCAAGCCCCTGCTGGGGGACGAAAAGATCGGCTCCATCACCACCGCCGACATCCAGAAAATGTACAACTGGCTCCGGGAGAACGGGCGGGTGAATGAGCATTATGAGAAGGGGAATGCCCTGTCGGACACCGTTATCCGCCGCATTCACATGATGCTTCACGAGGCCATGGACGCGGCGGTGCGGGAGCGACTGATCCCGAAAAATCCTACCGAAGGCACCATTATTCCCAAAGTGAATTACGCGCCTAAGCAGATTCTGACGGAGGAGCAGCTGGAAAAATTCATGGAAGCGCTGAAGCAGGACCCGCTGTGGTTTGACTTCTTCTACACGGAGCTGACCACAGGAATGCGCCGGGGAGAAATCTGCGGTCTCAAGTGGCAGGACTTCGATGACAAGACCGGCAGGCTCCATATCCACCGCTCTGTCGGCACGCGGAAGGGCGGCGGTGTCCGGGTGGGCGAAACGAAAACCGAATCCGGCGCAAGAACCATTCTTCTGCCGCCCAGCACAGCGGAAATCCTGAAACAGCGGAAGAAGAAATCCTACAGCGAGTGGATTTTTCACAATCCCACGGTGCCGGAGCTGCCATTGAACCCGGCCAGCGCATACCGGCACCTGAAAACCCTGCTGCGAAAGGCAGAGCTTCCGCCCATTCGTTTTCATGATTTGAGACACCCGTATGTCAAGCACACGACAAAAAAATATTTCCTGCAAAAGCAAAAATCCCAAACCATCAAACATACTGCGATGGTCTGGGATTCCGGCTTTTTCAATCATTTAAAGGAGCAGATTCTCAATCGAACAGGTCTTGGACTTTGTACGCAATCTCAATGCGCTTGTCCGGGAATACATAAACCTTCTCAATTAGGAGATTGACCAGCTCTAGGGTCAGGCCCTCTGCGTTGGTGATTGCCTTGGCTACCTCCGTGCGGCTGGACTGCCGTGCCTTTTCCTCCTGCTTCTTTTTTTCTTGTGCTGCGATGGCTGCATAGGCGTTTTTTGCTTTGAGGATGACTGCGTCACAGGCTGCTTTTTCGGATTTGTAGTTTTCCACATCAATCTCGCCCATGATATACTGCTCGAACAGGGATTGCTTGCTATCTTCCAGCGCTTCAATTTGCTTCTCATATTCGGTGCGCTCAGAGACCAGCGTACCCAGACAGATGGAGCCATCCACACCGATGGAAAGGACGGCTTCTAACTGTGCTTTTATGGTTTGGAAAATGACCTGTTCCAGTTCCTCGGCATCGATCTTCAAATCGTGGCATGGCCCGGTTTCATACGCCTGTGAGCGGCGGCAAACAAAATAGGGGTGCTTATTTGCGACATAGGAAAGTGCATGGTCACAGCAGCCGCAGAACACGATGCCTTTCAGAAGATACTCCCTCTGCTTCTTATGGGGCTGGGAAAAGCGGCGCACGGTTCCCTGTACCTTATCGAACAACGCCTTGTCTACGATTGCCGGATGGTGGTCAGGAATGATGTACCACTTCGACCTGTCCTTAAATCGGCTGTTGTTTCCGCCGACCTCAAGGACTGCCCGCTTCCCAATGATGTAGGTGCCGGTATACCGCTCATCCGCCAAATATCGCACGATAGTGGAATCGCACCAGATGCCATGAGTACGGGAAACATCATGGGTTTTCTGACCCCTTGTGATCTTGTATTCAGCGGGGGTAGGGATGCCCCGCTTGTACAGCTCCCTAGCAATGCTGGGAGCATTCTTTCCTTCGGCGGCAAGCTGGAAGATCAACTGAACCACAGCAGCCGCTTCGGGGTCAGGCTCCATTCTGCCATTGGCGCTCTTGCGGTAGCCGTAGGGACAAATCGTGCTCTGATATTCGCCCCGCTGCATCTTGGCGTATTTGGCGCTCTTTGTCTTGATGGACATATCCCTGCTGTAATACTCACTGATAAGGTACTTGAAGGCCACA
>CAMGCA010000303.1 GCA_946011705.1 uncultured Clostridia bacterium
CAGCTGTACTGTACCGCCATGACCATGGACGGCGTGGGAGATCTGTACGCGGCCTTTGAGCAGCTGAAGAAAAAACTCGCAGCCCAAGGCCTGTTTGACCCGGCGCACAAGAAACCACTTCCCAAATACCCCGGTACCATCGGAATCATCACCAGCTCTGCCGGGGCGGCGGTTCACGATATGCTGCGCATTCTGCGAAAACGATACCCATTGAGCAAAGTCCGTTTGCTGCCTGTCCGGGTGCAGGGGGCGGAAGCTCCCGGAGAAATCGCGGCGGCCATCGGATACGCGAACCACTATCATCTGGCGGATTTGCTGATTGTGGGCCGGGGCGGCGGTTCCATCGAGGATCTGTGGGCCTTCAATGATGAGCAGGTTGCCTATGCGATATATCATTCCGAAATACCGGTGATTTCTGCGGTAGGACACGAACCGGATGTGACCATATCGGACTATGTGGCTGATCTGCGCGCGGCTACACCCTCCAATGCGGCAGAGCTTGCCGTACCGGATCAGGACGCGCTGCGTCAAAGCTTAGACGCCATGGCAAACGCCATGGCATCCAGCCTGAACAGGCAGGTGAAGGCAGCACGCCAGCATTTGATGGTTTTATCCGCTTCCCCGGCGTTGCAAGGTCCGACAGGCTATCTGGAGCAGAGAAATCAGTCCGTTGAATTGCTGAAAAACCGCATGATTGCGGCCCAGAATCAAAATATCACCAGAGCCAAGCAGCGCTATATCGCGCAGATTTCCAAGCTGGAAGCCATGAGTCCGCTGAAAGTGCTGACACGGGGCTATTCCATGGTGCAAACGGAGCGGGGAGAGGTGGTTCGTTCGGTCAGCCAGGTATCGCTGGGGGAGCGAATCCGGGTCAGACT
Organism: uncultured Clostridia bacterium; assembly: GCA_946011705.1. GTDB lineage: Bacteria > Bacillota > Clostridia > Oscillospirales > Oscillospiraceae > Faecousia. Next base: position 879 of record CAMGCA010000303.1, read on the forward strand.
CAGTGACGGAACCCTTTCTGCCACGGTCATGAAGAAGGAGGAAGGAAAATGAATCAGGAGAATCAGACCTTTGAGGCATCCATGGCGCGTCTGGAACAGATTGTCCGGGCAATGGAGCGTGGCGATGTTGCGCTGGAAGAATCCCTGAAGCTGTTTCAGGAAGGTACTGAATTGGTCAGGAACTGCCAGAAGCTGCTGGATGACGCTCAGCTACAGATAAAAAAGATCATGACCGCACCGGACGGAAGTCCTGTTGAGGAGGAATTTCAGGATGAACCTTGAAAAGCAATGCCGGGAATACCGGGAGTATGTGGAGTGCTATTTGAAGGAGCACTATGGTGCTCTGAACGACCAACCCCAGAAGCTCCTGTTTGATGCCATGCAGTACAGCCTCATGGCAGGCGGAAAGCGCATTCGTCCTATACTTGCGTTTGAATTCTGCCGGGTCTGCGGCAGGGACTGGAAAAACGCGGCGCCCTTTGCGGCGGCAATTGAGATGATCCATACATACAGCCTCATCCATGACGACCTTCCCTGCATGGACAACGATGATTACCGTCGGGGCCGCCTGACCAATCATAAGGTCTATGGGGAGGGAATGGCGGTTCTGGCGGGTGATGCGCTGCTGACGGATGCATTTGGAATCGCCGCTTCCGCCCAGTTGCCCAATCCCGGTGACATGGCAACAGCCATTGGCGTATTGTCCGAATGCGCCGGTTCCCTTGGCATGGTCGGCGGGCAGGTGCTGGATATCATGAGTGAGGAGCGGGAGCTGACAGAGCAGGAAGTGTTGGATATCCAGAACCGGAAAACCGGCTGCCTGATCTCCGCCGCCTGTGCCCTTGGTGTCATCGCTGGCGGCGGAAGTGAGAAGCAGTACGATGCCGCCTGCCAGTTTGCTGCCGGTCTGGGACTGGCGTTTCAGATTCGGGATGATATGCTGGACGTGATCGGAACCCAGGAGGAACTTGGAAAGGCTACCGGCGTTGATACGCAGAAGAATACGTTTGTCAAACTTTATGGCCTTGAAAGGTGTGAAGAATTGGTTGCAACCTACACAAATTACGCAATTGAAGCTCTAAACGCCTTTTCGGATACATCCTTCCTGGAAGCGCTTGCAAAGAGCCTGACAGAGCGTAGAGTGTAGTATGCGCGCCGATCAGCTTTCTGATGTCCTCTTCAAAAATCAGGACGAAGCCTACAGGCAGATGCAGGTCAGACTGCTTCCGAATATCGCTCCGGATACAATCATTGGTGTCCGCACACCTGTTTTGCGGGGAATCGCGAAGGAGATGGAAGACAGATACCACTTTCTGAAAGCGCTGCCTCACAGCTGTTTTGAGGAAAATCAGATACATTGCTTTCTCCTGGAGCGAGAGAAGGATTTTGGATTTGTCATTTCGGAAATTGAGCGGTTTTTGCCCTATGTTGACAACTGGGCAACCTGTGACCAGCTCAGACCCCGATGCTTTCAGAAAAATCGGAAGGCGCTGCTGCCGTACATTCGGAAATGGATCGCATCGGATGAGCCGTTTACAATCCGCTTCGGAATCGGTATGCTGATGGTTCACTTCCTTGATGACGGCTATGACAAAACGCTTTTGGAATTGCCTGCCAGCGTTGATTCTGAGGAATACTATGTCCGAATGATGATTGCGTGGTTTTTTGCTACAGCGCTTGCGAAGCAATACGCTGACGCGCTGCCGTATATCACCACCCACAGACTGGATAAATGGACACACAACAAGGCCATTCAGAAAGCCATTGAAAGCGATCGCGTTACCCCGGAGCATAAGAAAGAATTGGTAGGCTACCGGCTGAAATAAAGAAGCAGACTGGAAGGAGTTTGGGATCCTTCCAGTCTGCTTTTCTACAGTTGTTCCGCGATTTCCTGTACGAGCCGTTCCGTTTCGGCCCAACCAATGCAGGGGTCAGTGATGGATTTTCCGTAGATACCCTCACCGATTTTCTGACAGCCGTTTTCCAGATAGGACTCAATCATAAAGCCCTTTACCATAGAACGGATTTCCGCGCTGTGTCGGCAGGTATAGAGAACGTCCTTGCAGATCCGCGGCTGCTGATCGTATTTTTTGGCTGAATTGGAGTGGTTTGCGTCCACAATCAGAGCCATATTCTGCAGACCCTTTGCTTTGTACGCCTGATACAGGTATACAAGATCCTCATAATGGTAGTTGGGGTGTGCCTCGCCGTGTCTGTTCACATACCCCCGAAGAATGGCGTGGGTCAGCGGGTTTCCTGTGGTATCCACCTCCCAGCCCCGGTAGATAAAGGTATG
>CAMGCA010000304.1 GCA_946011705.1 uncultured Clostridia bacterium
CGGAGCCGGACGGATGCAAGCTTTCTGTAGCCATTGTCTACTCCGGCGGCGATGATGTGTTCCTGGTGGGCGCCTGGGATGCGGTAATCTCCGCAGCCCAGCGAATCCAGAAGGAATTTGACAAGTTCTGCTGCGGCAGTCTCACCCTCAGCGCCGGCATCTCTCTTCACAACGATCATTTCCCCATCCGTCAGGCGGCCGCCCACAGCGCCGCTCTGGAGGATCGTGCAAAACAGACCCCGGGTAAGAATGCCCTTGCCCTCTTCGACCCAGAGGCAGAACATACCTATCATTGGCAGCAATTCCGGGAGAAGGTTCTTTCCGAAAAGCTGGACGAATTGGTCCGCTTTTTTGGTCAGGAAGACCAGGATCGGGGCAATGCCTTCCTCTACCAGCTACTGGAGCTGCTGCGGCAGGCCCAGCAGGATAAAATGAATCTGGCGCGATATGCCTATGTGCTGGCCAGAATGGAACCAAAGGAAAGGCAGAAAAAAGAGCATTATCGCCAATTCGCGGACAGGATGTACGGCTGGGGCATTTCACCGGTTGACCGTCAGGAGCTGATTACGGCGATTTATCTGTATGTTTACACAGAAAGAAAGCAGGTGTAACCATGGCTTATCCAAACAACAACTACCAAAAGCGTCCTTTCTCCGGGAACCGGGATTATCCCCGGCAGGCAGAGGAACCGGTTCCGGATTTTCCCAAGGACTATGTGGATTTCGCGGAAAATCTCATGAAAACCAGATTCCGCCAGATTACCACCAGCAAGCTCCGAAACATCCTGAGTCTGCTGATGGATGTTTACAACACGGAGATCCTGCGCACAGAGACGGAGCTTTTGGAGGAGAGCAAGGTCAAGCTGCAAATGGCCAGAATCCGCATCGCCTATGAATGCGGGAGAGACCGTAACACCAAGGAATTTGTGGAAGGCGCCCATCTGCTTCCCTGGCTGAAAGCGGTTGGCTCCTCCCGGGAGCAGGCCATTCGCTATATCCACTATCTGGAGGCCATTGTTGCCTACCACCGTTTCTGGGGCGGAAGGGAGAACTGAGTATGTATTCAAAAATTTTGATTCAATTCGATCTGGAAGTGGTGACCGGTATGCACATCGGCGGTTCCAGCACCTTTTCCGCCATCGGTGCCGTGGACAGCCCGGTGATTCGGGACGCCCTCACTGGTCGTCCGATTGTCCCAGGAAGCAGTCTGAAAGGCAAGCTGCGAACCCTGCTGGCCCGTAGTTTTGCTACAGATATTCAGCAGATGCCGGATTTCAAGGATGACCATCCCATCGTGCGTCGGATGTTTGGCAGCACCTCCGCCCGTTCCCGTCTGCAATTTGCGGATGCCTTTGTCAGCAATGTCGAGCAGATGAAGGCAGTGGGGCTGACAGAGGTCAAGTCCGAAAATGTGATTAAGCGACTCACCTCAGAAGCCATGCCCCGGCAAATTGAACGGGTTAACCCCGGTACGATATTTGCGGAAACGATCGTATACGATGTCTGCGACGAAGAGGAAATGCGGGAGGATTTGAAACTTCTGGCTAAATCTATGAAACTTCTGCAAATAGACTATCTGGGTGGGCATGGCTCCCGCGGCAGCGGCCGGGTGAGCCTAAAGAACTTCCGCATTCAGGACTTTGACGGGAAGGCGGATTGCGCTCAGCTGCAAAAGCTGTTTGATGAGGTTTCCGAATATGAACTATTTTCTGTATCAACTGCAATTTAACACAGCAGTTCATTTTGGTGGTTCCGAATCGGCTCTTTCCCTTTACCATTCTGAGGATCATTTCCGGGCTGATACACTGTTCTCTGCCCTCTGCCATACTGCGCTGCAGCTGGATGGAGAATCCGGATTGAATCGGCTGTTGGAACTGGCTCGGAAAGGAGAACTGCTTCTTTCCGATGCCATGCCCTGGAAAGAAGAACAATATTATCTGCCCAAGCCCATCTTTTCACCGGATGCCGCACCGGAGCTTCCGGGAGAAAAACGGAAACTGCTTAAAAAGCTGGCGTGGATTCCTGCGGTACGCTTTGAGGATTATTGTATGGCAGTCAAAACCGGAGTACTGCTTGAGATGGAGCCTGTCCGTTTTGGTTTCTTTTCGGATGTCACCAAGGCAGCTGTTCCGGAATTCTCGGACGCAATGCCCTATCAGGTGGGACTGTACCGTTTTCACCATGGCTGCGGGCTCTGGTTTCTCGCAGCCTGTCCCGACGATCGGGACAGTGACTGGCTCTCCTCCCTCATTTGCGCGCTGGGGCTTACTGGAATCGGGGGAAAGGTCAGCGCCGGATACGGAAAATATACCGTTTCCGATCAGATTTATCTGAATGAGTTCTTTGACACCCAGACCGATTGGCTGTATACCGCCTAGACCCGGAATGCAAACGCTTCCATGCTGCTGACCACCAGCCTTCCCGCCGATGGGGAAATGGATACCGCATTGGATGGCGCATATTACCAGCTCACCCGCCGAGGGGGATTCGTGGCATCCAACACCTATGCCCCAACACCCCGGAAGAAGCAGACCCAGTATTTCCTCAGTGCCGGTTCCGTCCTCAAAAATCGATACAGAGGGGAAGTATACCGGATTGGCGCTCAGGGAAATCACCCGGTGCTGCGTTACTCCAAACCCATATTCCTGGGGGTGAATCTATGATACAACAGGGTCATTTGCAGGTTTTTGAACTACAGCTGGAGACCAAAAGCCCGGTTTTCATCGGGAATGGGAAAAGCTACACCAAGAAGGAATATCTGTTCGACCCGAAACGGAAAATCGTATCCTTTCTGGATGAGCAGAAATTCTTTACCTATCTGGTGCGGCATGGCCTGACTGATGATTATGAACGCTTTATTCTCCGGGATGTGAGGAAGAATCTGTTTGCCTTCCTTCAAAATGATTGCCGGGTTTCCAGAGAGGATATGGAAGCCCTCATCCGCTGCCGGATTGACGCTGCGGATGCGCTGGATGAAGATCATACTCTAAAGGAAATCCAGCAATTTGTCCGCAACCCTGCAGGGCAGGTTTATGTCCCCGGCAGCAGCATCAAAGGCGCCTTGCGGACGGCGCTGTTGATAGCCCTTCTGTTGAAGATCCCACCCAAAAATCCCGATCCCCAGATACCCTTCGGCAGGAATGCCTCCTTAGAACGGGCCTTTGTTCATGCCC
>CAMGCA010000305.1 GCA_946011705.1 uncultured Clostridia bacterium
TGTCTGGTCTATGGAAACAACCTGCCCGCCTTTGAGGCCCTGAAAAAGGACTGCGCCGACTTCGACCAGCCCCCCATGGCGGAGTACAACGTGGGCTGCATCATCGGCATCAACACCGGCCCGGATATGATCGGCATTCTGTACCGGAGATAACCCGTGAGGCCCCGAGGGAGCGGGATCCGTCGCTGCGCATTGCCCTCGGTAACTTGATATAAAAAGGACGGTTCGCTGTTTGCGAACCGTCCTTTGCCATATCCAATCAGTACGCGATGCCCCAGTAGATCATCTTGTCGGCGGGCTTGCCGCAGCAGGCGCAGACGGTGTCCAGCTTCTCCTGGGCGAAGGGGATGCAGCGGGAAGACATACCGGCCTTTTCCTTCATGGCCATCTCGCACTCCAGAGAGCCGCACCACATGGTCTTGATGAAGCCGCCGTTCTTGTCCTGCAGGGCCTTCGCTTCCTCCAGGGAGTGGGCTTCGTAGATGTGCTCGTCCAAGTTCTTCTTGGCCTTGGCGTACATACCCTGATGCACGGCTTCCAGCTGGGCGGCAACGGCGGCTTCCAGCTCCTCCAGCTTCACAACCACCTTCTCGCCGTCGTTGCGGCGAACCAGAACGCACTGGCCGTTCTCCAGATCCCGGGGACCGCATTCCACACGCAGGGGTACGCCCTTCATCTCGTACTCGGCGCACTTCCATCCCATGGAGTTGTCGGAATCGTCCATCTTCACCCGGTAACCGGCCGCCATCAGGCGGTCACGGATGGCGGACGCGCCTTCCAGAACGCCGGGCTTGTGCTGGGCGATGGGCAGGACGACTACCTGAATGGGGGCCACCTTGGGGGGCAGCACCAGGCCGTTGTTGTCGCCGTGGGTCATGATGATGCCGCCGATTAAGCGGGTGGACACGCCCCAGGAGGTCTCGTGGGGGGCGGTGCGCTGGTTATTCTTGTCGGTGAACTCGATGCCGAAGGCCTTGGCAAAGCCGTCGCCGAAGTAATGGGAGGTGCCGGCCTGCAGGGCCTTGCGGTCGTGCATCATGCACTCGATGGTGTAGGTGGCCTCCGCGCCGTTGAACTTCTCCTTCTCGGTCTTCTGGCCCCGGGTCACGGGCATGGCCAGGACATTCTCGCAGAAGTCGGCGTAGATGTTCAGCATGGTTTTGGTGAATTCCTCTGCTTCTTCCGCAGTTGCGTGGATGGTGTGGCCCTCCTGCCACAGGAATTCCCGGTGGCGCAGGAAGGGGCGGGAGGTTTTCTCCCAGCGAAGGACACTGCACCACTGGTTATACTTCATGGGCAGATCCCGGTGAGACTGCAGGACATTTGCGAAGTGCTCGCAGAACAGAGTCTCGGAGGTGGGACGGATGGCGTAGCGCTCCTCTAACTTTTCGCCGCCGCCCATGGTGACCCAGGCGCACTCGGGGGCGAAGCCTTCCACGTGATCCTTCTCCTTCTGCAGCAGGCTCTCGGGAATCAGCATGGGCATATAGACGTTTTCCACGCCTACCTTCTTAAATTCCTTATCCAGAATGTGCTGGATATTCTCCCAGATGGCATAGCCATAGGGCCGGTACACAAAGACGCCCTTGATGGAAGAATAATCGATCAGCTGGGCCTTTTTGCACACGTCGGTAAACCACTGGGCAAAATCAACCTCCATGTCCGTGATCTGCTCGACCTTTTTCTCTTTCGCCATTTTATTTTCATCCTCTCAGGTTTCAAATATAGTCATACGGTGTATTCTACCACAATGGCGCAAAAAATGCAATGAGGAAAAGGCGCATATTTGGAATTGCCAATTGTAATTTTCCCAAGTATTTGATATAATTTCGTCAATCCAACAGAAATCAGGAGACTCTGCCATGAAATCCATCCGTGAAATCTACAAAATCGGCAAGGGGCCATCTTCCTCCCACACCATGGGCCCCGAACGGGCTGCCCGTCTGTTTCAGAGCCGTTACCCGGAAGCTGACCGCTTTCAGGTCACCCTCTACGGCTCTCTGAGCAAAACAGGCGTGGGCCACGGCACAGACCGGGTGCTTCGGGATACCCTGGGCGAAAACCGGACCGAGGTGATTTTCTCTCAGGAAACTCTCCGGGGAGCGCATCCGAACACCATGGATTTTACCGCTTTTCGGAACGGGCAGGAGGTTGGCCGGCTGCGGGTGGAATCCATCGGCGGCGGGGATATTCGCATCCCGGGAGAGCCGGAGGGCGCCGAAGGTGAGGAAATCTATATTGAGCACTCCTTCGCGGAAATCGCCTATTTCTGCAAGTGGCGCTATATTGACACCCTGTCCTCGTATGTGGAGCTGAACGAAGGAGAAGAAATCTGGGACTTCCTGGGCACTGTCTGGCAGACCATGAAGCAGTCGATTGAAGAAGGTCTGAGCCGGGACGGCGTGCTGCCCGGGGGGCTGAACGTCCAGCGCAAGGCCAAATATCTGTATACCCAGATTCCCGACGACAAAATCCCCGCGCTGAAGGAATTTCAGCACATCGCCGCCTACGCCTACGCCGTGGCGGAGCAGAACGCGAGCAACGGCACCGTGGTCACCGCCCCCACCTGCGGGGCCTGCGGCGTGCTGCCCGCGGTGCTGAAATATGCCCAGGACACCAAGGGCTTTACCGACGAAGATATCTGCCGTGCCCTGGCCACCGCCGGCGTCATCGGCAACCTGACCAAGACCAACGCCTCCATTTCCGGCGCAGAGTGCGGCTGTCAGGCCGAGATCGGCACCGCCTGCTCCATGGCAGCGGCGGCTCTGGCGGAGCTGTACGGGCAGAACCTGGACCAGGTGGAATACGCGGCGGAGGTTGCCATGGAGCACCACCTGGGTCTGACCTGCGACCCCATCTGCGGGCTGGTGCAGATTCCCTGCATCGAGCGCAACGCCGTGGCAGCCGTGCGGGCCATGAACGCCTGTAACTTGAGCTATTTTCTCACCGGCTCCCGCAACATCAGCTACGACATGGTATGCCGGGCCATGAAAGAAACCGGCATTCATCTGGATCACCGCTTCCGGGAGACCAGCGAGGGCGGCCTTGCCAAGCTCTACCAGCGCCGTCAGACAGCCGGCAGCCGCTAACGCGTTACGAACCCAGGTGATTATCCAACATCCTTCGGACACCTCGAACGGAGCCGCTCAGGAATTCGGC
>CAMGCA010000306.1 GCA_946011705.1 uncultured Clostridia bacterium
CTGCTCGGAAAGTTGCGGCGGCTGGCGGAGAAGTACCCGGACCAGATCGTAAAAAAGGACCGCCAAACCTTTACAGTGCCCAAACGCTGCGTGTCTGTCCGGGAACCGTACAGCGCCGAGCGCCGCAAGGCTGCCAGTGAGCGGGCCAAGGCTGCCGGGTATAAACCGCCCGTCCCGAAAGCGGGCGGCAAGTAAGCATGGGCGAGAGTGTCTTTGAAGTCGTGAAACAGTCCGTCACCGCCAGAGAGGCGGCGGAGCATTATGGCATCGCGGTGGGACGCGGCGGCATGGCCTGCTGTCCCTTCCATGATGACCGCCACCCCAGCATGAAGGTGGACACACGATTCCACTGTTTCGGCTGTGGCGCAGACGGCGATGTGATCGACTTCACCGCCCGGCTCTATGACCTGCCTCCCAGGGAGGCCGCCGAAAAGCTGGCCCTGGATTTTGGCCTGGCCTATGGCAGTCAGGCCCCTCCCCGAAGGCGTTACGTCCGGCAGAAAACCGAGGCGCAAAAATTAAAGGAAAAACGGGAACATGGGTGGCGTGTTCTGACGGACTACTACCACTTGCTCCGAAAATGGGAAACCGATTATTCCCCCAAAACGCCGGACGAGAACCCGCATCCCCGTTTTATGGAGGCTATTCAAAAGAAAGATTACATGGGCTATCTGCTGGATACGTTTCTCGACAGCAGCACCGAGGCACAGGACCAATGGATTGCAGAACACACTGCTGAAATCTCGGCCATAGAAGGGAGAGTGAAAATCATGGCTGACAAACCCACCAATCGGGAACGATTACAGGAAATCACGGCGGGCATTGAACAGGGTATCAAGGAGCTGTTCGAGAGCGACAAATACCGCCGTTACCTGTCCGTGATGTCCCGCTTCCACCGCTACTCTGTCAACAACACCATGCTCATCTATATGCAGCGCCCGGACGCCACGCTGGTGGCCGGTTACAACAAGTGGAAAAATCAGTTTTCCCGCCATGTGAAGCGGGGTGAACACGGCATTACCATCATTGCCCCGACACCATATAAGAAGAAAATCGAGGAGCAGAAGCTGGACCCGGACACCAAAGCCCCCATGCTGGATAAGGATGGCAAGGTCATCATGGAGGAAAAGGAAATCGAGATCCCGCTGTTCCGCCCGGTGAAGGTGTTCGACATCAGCCAGACGGACGGCAAGCCCCTGCCGGAACTGGCGGCCTCTCTTTCCGGGAATGTCCAGAATTATGAGGTTTTTATGGAGGCCCTGCGCCGATCCGCCCCGGTCCCCATCGAGTTTGAGCCGATGAATGCAAACATGGACGGCTATTTTTCCTCTGATCAGCCGCGCATCGCCATCCGGGAAGGCATGAGCGAGGTGCAGACCGTTTCCGCTGCCGTTCATGAGACCGCCCACAGCAAGCTGCACGACCCGAAACGGGCGGAACCCGAACCCACCTGGAAGGTGGTCATGGTCAGCGATGGCGGAACCAAGCGGGACTTTTCCCAGGGCTTTGCAACCGAAGCGGAAGCGAAACAGTTCGCTGCCGATGCAGACTGGCGCTTTGTGGACGAGAATCAGTTTGAGTGGCGTCTGGAGGTGGAGGAAGATCACTCTGCCGAGGTCCAGGCAGCGAAGGACCGGCATACTGAGGAAGTCCAGGCCGAGAGCATCTCCTATGCGGTTTGCCAGTATTACGGTATCCAGACTGCCGACAACAGCTTCGGCTATATCGCCAGTTGGAGCCAAGGCAAGGAACTGAAGGAGCTGCGGGCCAGCCTGGAGGTTATCAATAAGACCGCCGGTGAGCTGATTTCCGATATTGACCGGCACTACAAGGAAATTTGTAAGGAGCGCGGCATTGACCTGACCGCCCAGCCGGAAAAGGCAGCGCCCCAACAGGAGGCCGCGCCGGAGCTGCCCCCGGAGGTCGCTGTTCAGCAGCCCACAGAGGAAACGCCTGATGCACCTGCACCCAGCGCCGAGTCCCGCGAGGCCCTGCTGGTGCTGGACGATACCACCTATCTTCATGTTCAGCCCTGCGACACCGGCTGGGACTACACGCTCTACGACGCCGCCACCATGAAGCAGCTGGACGGCGGCCAGCTGGATGCGCCGGAGCTGTCGCTGTCCACCGCTGCGCTGAAAATCTGTGAGATGCGCGGCATGGGCGGCCAGTCCATTCGCTATGCACCGCTGTCCATGATCGAGACCTTGCAGGAGGCGGCAATCCAACAGATGCAGGCAGCGGCCCAAGCCGCTGTGCCGGAAGTCACCCAGCTGCCGGATGCCCCGGAGCAGGCGCTGGACGAATACCCCATGCCGGACCCGGCGCTGACCCAAGACGATTTGGAAAAGTGCGGCTACCTGGACAGCGACCTTCTTCCCCTTTCCAAAGAGCGGGCCTACGAGCTGATGGCGCAGGACCTGACTGTGTACATGGTCCAGCAGGGAGAGAATCCGGCGATGGCTTTTGATACCGCCGACCTGGACGCCCACGACGGGATCTTCGCCGTCACCCGCGAGGAATGGGAGGAAAGCCCGGCTTTCGATGCCCAGGTCAAGGAGCGTATGGACCACCAGCAGGAACGGGAGCAGGCGTTCCTCGACCACAAGGGCGACTGCTTTGCCATCTATCAGGTAAAGCACACCGACGAGCTGCGGGACATCCGCTATGAGGGGCTGGAATGGATCAAGTCCATCGGGCAGACGGTGCAGCGGGACAATTATGATCTGGTCTACACCGCGCCGCTGGCCCCCGGCGACCTGAAAGGCAGCGTGCTGGACAATCTTGAATACCGCTTCAACAACGAACACCCCACCGACTACCGCCACCCGTCCATGAGCGTCAGCGACATCGTTGCCATCAAGCGGGACGGCAAGGTATCCTGTCATTACTGCGACAGCTTCGGCTTTCAGCAGGTTCCCGGATTCCTGCCGGACAATCCGCTGAAAAATGCGGAGATGATGTTGGAGGATGACTACGGTATGATCGACGGCATCATCAACAACGGCCCCAAAGAGCCGACAGTGGCCCAGCTGGAACAGCAGGCCCGCAGCGGCCAGCCTATCTCTCTCATGGATTTGGCTGCCGCCGCCCACCGGGAGGACCGGGAAAAGAAAAAGTCCGTCATGGAGCAGCTGAAAAGCCAGCCCAAGGC
>CAMGCA010000307.1 GCA_946011705.1 uncultured Clostridia bacterium
ACCGGCGTCATTGATAAGGACAAGATGCTGGATTATGTGTTGAATCTGTAAAGAGTACTGTCATTGCGAGGAGCACAGCGACGTGGCAATCCGCATTCCTTTTGTACCGGGTTCGAAATCGAGGCGCGCAAAGGGAAAACGGATTGGCACGCCAGTGTACGCACTGGCTCGCAATGACATAAAATTGCCATAATTGGAGAATAAAATGAAACGTGTTACCATCCGTGTCCCCGCCACCACCGCCAACCTCGGCCCGGGCTTTGACGCCTTCGGCTGTGCCCTGAGTCTGTACACCGACGTGACCTTCGAGGAAACCGACTGCGGCCTTGAAATCACCGGCTGCGACGAGGCCTTCACAGGTCCTGACAACCTGGCCTACACCTCCTACTGCGCCGTGCTGAACACCATGAGCGAGGAGGTCCGTGGGGTAAAAATCCACAGCGACGCCCCCATCCCCGTCTGGCGGGGGCTCGGCTCCTCCGCCGCCCGGCGGGGGGCCGGGGCCATGGGCGCCAACGTGCTCCGGGGCAACAAGCTGTCCACCCAGGGTCTTCTGAACATCACCAACGCCATGGAGGGCCACCCGGACAACCTGGCTCCTGCCTTCTACGGCGGCCTGACCGCTTCCATGGTGGACGGGGGTCTGCCCGTGTGCGTCAGCTTCCCCCTGCACCCGGGGTGGGAATTCCTGGCCCTGATTCCCGAATTCAACCTGCCCACCACCCTGGCCCGAAGCGTGCTTCCCGAGCAGGTGAACCGGGCCGATGCCATTTACAACATCTCCCACGGCGCGCTGGTGCTGAAAGCGCTGGAACTGGGGGACGAAAAGCTCCTGCGCAACGCCATGCAGGATCGGCTCCACCAGAACTACCGGAAAAAGCTGATTCCCGACTACGAGAAAATCGAGGCGCTGGTGCGCACCACCGGTGCGGCCTTCTGCCTGTCCGGCGCCGGCCCCACCCTGCTGTGCATCACCCGGAATCCCGGTTTGCAGGAGCGGCTGGAAAGCAAGCTGAACGCCGTCACGGAGCACGCCTGGCAGATGCTTCCTCTGCATGTGGAATTCCAGGGCGCCCATGTAATCAGCGCGGAGTAGCTTCAGCCGTGAAAGAGTACATCCCCGCCGCAAACGCGGCGGGGATATTGTTTAGCCAGTGTGGAAAATGTTCCCCAGCGCCACGCCTTCAGCCCTGGGTTCCTTCGGGCGGATGGAATCATAGGCAATGGTATAGGCCGTCTCCGCCGGGTTTCGCAGGTAGTAATACACCGCGAACTGAGCCGCCAGATACAGAACGAAAAACACATAGTAGCTCACCGTATCGCTCATGGGCAGGTTTACCCCCGCCATGGGCAGCAGCATATCGCCGTAGCACAGAAGGCTTGCCAGCACGCAGCCAACGTAGTAGGGCCAAAGGCTCACGTCCAGCTTCAGCAGCTTCAGGCAGTTGCCCTTCATCATCTTCCGGCTCTCCCGCAGGGCGGCCATGGCCCCAATGCCGGGCTTGTCGATGATGACGAAGCGAGCCATTCGCAGGCGGTACAGCACCGGAATGGCCGCTGCCGCCACCACGATGGCGCACAGCACAAAGGCGGGAATCATTGCCTGCATGAGCTGGTTATACAGGTTCTCGTCCAGCACCATCTCCGGGCTGAGCAGCGTCACATTTTCCAGTACCGGCATCATGAGCTCCACTACCCGGCGGGAAAAGGGTGTGAACATGAACAGCATGGTGGCGAGGTATATGCCGCCGAAGGTGATGCCGAACAGGATCAGTCCCTCCAGCAGCACGCAGCGCAGCAGCACCCAGAACCGGTCAAAGCCCAGCCGCAGAGTCTGGGGGGACGTGTACTGCCCCCGGGCAACCCGGAGCATGGCGGCCTGGTAGCCCAGCTCCACGCACATGGTAATCAGGGCACTGACAACAGGCAGCACCGACTGCACCGAGGACAGCACCGTCCGCCGGCCCATGCCGTTGAGGCCACCCGCCCCGGACATCATCCCGTCCAGCACCAGCCCCAGAATCGTCACCAGCGCGGCCAATCCCAGCGTCACTCCGGCATAAATGGCGGCGACGCGCTTTGCCTGTCCGGCATCCGTCAGCCGCCGCAGGGCAGCCCCTTTGATCTCACTTGTATTTCGAATATCCATAGCTTTCTCCAAATCATATATTCTACTACAGTTATAAACCAAAGCACCGAAAATAGCAAATGAATTTTTTGTTACTCTGGAAAACCGACGGGGAATGTGGTATAGTAACGGTAAATCTGGATTACCGTAAGGAGGTCAAGCCATGTCCCTGGGGGAAAAGCTTCGGCAGGCCCGGCTGGAAGCGGGGCTCAGCCAGCGGGCGCTGTGCGGTGAGGAGATCACCCGGAATATGCTCTCCCGCATTGAAAACGGGGCCGCGCAGCCCTCCATGCGGACCTTGCAGTATCTGGCGGCCCAGCTTGGCAAGCCCCTGAGCTTTTTCCTGGATGAGCAGTCGGTGGTTTCCTCCAATCAGCAGATCATGGAAACCGCCCGGCAGCATTACGATCTCGGCAAGTTTGATCAGGCCATGGCGGCGCTGGAGGACTACGGGGAACCGGACCCTGTCTATGACCGGGAGAAGGCGCTGCTGAACGCGCTGGTTCGTCTGGGGCTGGCAGAACAGGCCATCGGGCAGCGGAGGGACCGGTACGCCCGGGAGCTTCTGGAAAATACGGACACCCGAGGCATCTACTGCGGCGAGGCTCTGAACCGGCGGCGGATTCTGCTGCTGGGTCGGCTGGGCGGCAAGCAGCGACTGTGCAGCCAGCTGCCCAGTTTGGACGAGGAGCTGCGTCTGCGGGCCAGCGAGGCCATCGGCCAGGGTGATGTCCGCAGGGGTACCCACCTGCTGGAATCCATGCAGCGGCGGGACACCCCGGAGTGGATGCTGCTGCGGGGGGAAGCTTACCTGGCGGAAAGCGCATACCAGAACGCCGTCCAGTATCTGCGCCGGGCGGAGGAAGCCTACCCGCAGGAAGTGATTCCGAAGCTCGAAGCCTGCTAACGGGAGCTCGGGGACTACAAGCAGGCCAATCGCTACCCCAGCAAGCAAAAAACGGAAAGGGACCGCAGGATTCTGCCAACGAGACCCG
>CAMGCA010000308.1 GCA_946011705.1 uncultured Clostridia bacterium
GTGTCGGATTGTGTGCAAAGCAGGGTTGCCCGGTAAATTCAATGGGATTTTTGCGAATCAGGTCAGCGTCCACCGCCATCTGAAAAGCCGGTCTGAGAACGCCCCGGATGGAATGAATGGAGCTGTAGCCCCTGCCGTCCACCTGTTGAAGCTTGATGAGCCACGCTTTTGCATCCGACAAGCGCACCTTGTCAATGCGCTGTTTCCCAAACGCTTCTTTTTTCAGAACATTGATTACCGTCTTGTACCCGGCAACGGTATTGTGCCGGACACCCGTTTTCAGGGACACATACTTCTCCACCAGTTCCAGCACCGTGTAATTGCCGCCATTGGTTACGATGTGGTCAAACAAATCCGCTTCAATCTGCTTTTCTTTCTCTCGCAGCGAAAGTTCCCGTTTCTTGCCTTTGGGCATTGGGTCGTTTTTGTCCAAACGCCAACTGTACACATTTTTCTCTTTTCCGTCCTCGTCAATGTAACGGAACCGATACCTCCCGTCTGCACGCTGGTACTCGCCTTCATGCAAAATTCGATTACGGTTGTCTCGTCTTTTTTCACTCATTGAAATCTCTCCTTTACTGTAAAAGGAGAGCCAGACTTGCACCGTTATAATAGCACAAGTTTGGCTCTCCGTATAGGTCTATCATAGGAAATCGGCAATTCTGCCAAGCACTTTTTTATACTGCCGTTGCCTGATCCAGATACCGCTCAAATTTCTCACGCTTAATGAGGGCACGGTTTCCGTTCATCACATAGAAATCCTCGTTGGGATGCCCGTCAATAAGCATCCGCAGCTTTCCTTCTCCGATGTGATAATATCCGGCAGCTTCTTCAATGGTCAGCGTATATCTGCGCCAAACAGGAATCTCCATATTTTTCGTCATAGGCATTTATCCTCCATAAATGAAATGTGCCAGGCAGAGAACGGTCAGCAACGAAGTCCGGCAACGGACTTCAAAAGACCTCAAATACATTCTCCATCTGGCTTTTGGTTATCTATTTACTTTTCTTTTATTTTTCTGTTGTTTTGGTTGTCAGAAGGAAAAAAGCGTTGGATATCAAGGCTTTTCCCGGCAACCGGGTCGGCAACGGGATTGCAACAAAGAGGGCAACGGGCTGTCATTTTCAGAATGGTAGCTCAATCTGCTCCGTTATCTCCACAAACCCGTCAGGGATTTTGTCGGACGGGTTGCCATTGTCCGTTGCTGTCTTTTCACGCTCCCAGCCCTTTTGTCTGCCGAATCCTACGAACATCCTCGGATTGGAGAAATAACGCCAGCCAGTAATGCACTGGTTCATAATCTCATTGACCTCCCGGATTTCCCATTGTTTCGGCTCGTCAAAAGTGTGGTTCAGGGCTTCCTTGTAGAGCTGCTTGGAGCAGACCGTGTCCCCGGTGTACTTGTCCAGATAGGCCTGAATCTGTCCGGCTTTCGTGTCCTCCGGCATGAAGTCCCGCTGATGCTCTTTCAGGTACTTTGCCATTTCCGGGCTGAATTTCAGCTTGAAGTTTCCGCTGCTGTAAATTTCCATGGCTTCTGCCCACATCTGCCGGATGTAGGCTCTGGAAGCAGCTTCGTCCTCCAAAATGTGAACCTCCGACCGCTCCGGGTACACCATGACCGGAATAAAGCGGCGATTGCCGGAACGGTCAAGGGGCAGGAAGTCGAGAGCGTTGGAGGTGCCGCCGAATACACACTGTCTCGGTCTGTCTGCCGGGTGGGTTTCGTAGGGGATTTTGTAAACCTCCTTCTGGCGGCTCAGGAAGGACTTGATTTCCTCAATGCTCTTGGCGTTGGCGGTTGCCATCATCTCGGACATTTCGATAATCCAGTGACCTTGCAGCTTGCGGTACACATTGTCATCGTCCAGCTTCCGCAAATCATCGGAGAACCACTCGTCCCGGACTGCCAGCAGCCGGAAGAAGGTGGACTTTCCAGCCCCCTGACCGCCTACCAGACAGAGCATGATTTCAAACTTGCACCCCGGCTGAAAGGCTCGTGAGATTGCACCCAGCAGGAACAGCTTCAACGCTTCATAGGTGTAATCGTCTGCGTCAGCCCCCAGAAAGTGCCGCAGGCAGAAGCGGATTCGCTCTGTCCCGTCCCACACAAGGGTATTGAGATAGTCCCGGATGGGATGGTACTTGTTTTCATTCGCCACAATCCCGATGGCGTTTTCAATCTTTTTCTCACTGGTCAGCCCATAATTTTCTTCCAGATAAAGAAGCAGATATTTCATATCCGTATCTGTCAGGGCTGTACCTGTTCTGTGATAGCCGATGGGCTTAATGATGTCCTTGCGGTCAGTCAGGCTGTTATAAGCAATCGCCCCGGCAAGCACCGGGTCACGCTGAAACACTGTCAGACAGTTGCGGATGCTCTGCCGGGCACCGCCCTTCTCCGTGCTTTCCAATTCAGCTTTCACTTCTTCAACGCTCCGGGGCGGCTGCATGGCGTTTACTGTATTTTTCAGGGCCTCCCGCATCTGGGGCGGCAAGTTCTGATAATCGTTTTTCAAGCTCTATCACATCCTTTCCGTATTCTGTAATGATCTGCGCCCGTTCCTCCGTATCGCCGGACAGCAGCGTGTCCAGCAGATATTCCACATGGCTGATTTTCTGTAAGGCTTCCACAAACCGGGGATGCCATTCCCCATCCGGCTGATTTGGTGCATACTTTACCTTCCACCGTTCCAGCAGATGAAGATAGTCAGCAAGAACACGGAAGCAGCGGGCTTGCGCTTCCCTGAATTGTATCTCCGGGGATTTTCCTTTGGGCTTCCTTCTCTTGTCCGGGGGCTTCCTGTCCTCGTAGGACAGTCCAAAATCACTTACCAATTGTACAGCAGCTTCCTTCTTTCCCAGCCCATACAAAGCCGCTGTGAAGTCAATCACATCCCCGTCTGCCCCGCAGCCGAAGCAGTGGTAACGCCTGTCCAGCTTCATGCTGGGGGTCTTGTCATTGTGGAAGGGACAGCAGGCCATCCCGTTTCTTCCCACCCGAATTCCGTGTGCTTCCGCAGCCTGCCGGGTGGTCACAGACTGCTTGACTGTTTCAAATACATTCAAATCATTTCCTCCTGAAAATAGGAAAGGCACATGTCAGTCTCATTACGATAATG
>CAMGCA010000309.1 GCA_946011705.1 uncultured Clostridia bacterium
GCTGGCTAGAGCACCTGCTTGACGTGCAGGGGGTCACAGGTTCGAGTCCTGTACCGTCCACCACTCAAAAAGCCTTGAAACCCAACGGTTTCAGGGCTTTTTCATTTTGATTTTTGACGCAATATGACGCGATGGGAAGATGAGAAACGCAGGTTATTGGGATTAAATTTGAGATTAACCAGACTGTTTGAGGTTAAATTCGGGGTTAAAAAAGGGCGGCGTGTCCGGCATCATTCTGGGTTTGATCACCGTGTTTATCGGCGGCGTTTTCAATATCTTCTTTGACAAGCTCACTGGCGGCTCCGGTATCGCAGGTTCTGCAATCTCCAGCGTGGGCGGAAATGCCGTTGCGACTCCGGCCGCCCTGGCAGCGGTGGACGCTACTCTGGCGGAGACTGCGGCCATCGCAACGCCCCAGGTGGCTGCCGCCGTGGTCGTGACCGCTATCATCTGCCCCTTTATGACCAACTGGATCAGCAAGCGGAACGGAAACAAGAAAAAGGCCACATTTTCCCAGATAGAGGAAGGAGTCTCCAGCGAAGACAATACATATTGACCCACGTTTCTAAACTGTATTTTAATTTTCAACAAATCTATGTATAAAAGGAGTGCGCACGGATATGAAAATCGGTTTCCTGGGTATGGGCGTCATGGGTCTGCCCATGGCAAAGAATCTGCTGAAAAAATCCGGCTGTGAGATTTTGGGTTACGACGTGATGGAAAAGCAGCGGGAGGGCTTCATCGCCGCGGGCGGCACCGTTGCCGAGCCGGAGGAGATCTACCAGACCTGCGATGTCATCATGCAGATCCTGCCCACCCACGCCATCATCCGGGACAGCGTGGAAAAGGCCGTCAAATTTGGCAAGCCCGGCCGCATCATCGTGGACCTGAGCTCCACCGCTCCTGACATCATTCAGGAGCTGTACAAGCTGGCGAAGGACGCCGGTATGTACCTGCTGGATTCTCCCATCAGCGGCGGCAATCCCATGGCCATTGCCGGTACGCTGGCCATTATGACAGGCGGCGACAAGGAGGCTTTTGAGGAAGTGAAGCCCCTGCTGGAGTGCATGGGCACCCCTGTGTACGTGGGCGGCCCCGCCAGCGGCAGCGTCACCAAGCTGGTGAACAACATGGTGGCCGGCGCCTACCTGGTGGCCATGGCCGAGGGCTATGCCTTCGCCGCCAAGGCGGGCATCGATCTCCAGACCACCTTTGAGGCCACCCGCGGTGGCGGCCCCTTGTATGACAATAAAATCCCCAAGCTGATCCACCGGGACTACGAGCCCGGCGCTCGTGTGGCCGTCCACCGCAAGGATATCCTGAACGCCAAGCACTATGCCCACCACATGGGCGTGGATACACCCATGACCGACGTAGTGCTGCAGGTGATGGACTGGATGAACGACAACGGCCACATTGACGAGGATCAGATCGCCATGGTAAAGTATTACGAAGACAAAATGGACGTGACGGTGGGTAGCGCCGACTGACCCTGCCCCTCGGAGGTGGATGCGAATATGGAAGCTGCCCGATATGCCTTGCAGGCGGTCCTACCTGTAGCGCTGCTGCTTTTGCTGGGCTGCCTGATGCGGAAGCGGGGGCGGGTCTGTGAGCACTTCGCGGCGGAGGGAGACCACCTGTGTATGCGTCTTCTGTTCCCAGTGCTGTTGTTTCGCAGCATCTCCCAGGGGGAGCTGGCGCTGGATAGTTGCCTGCGGAGCATCGCCTTTGCCTATGGCATCATCGCGGTTTCCCTGCTGGCGGGTATCCTGCTGATCCCCCGGCTAGTCCGTGACAGGAATCAGATCGCGGTGGTCATCCAATCCCTGTACCGGGGCAATTTCACCCTGTACGGCATTCCGTTTTCCCAACTGCTGGGTGGATCCGGCGCGGCGGCTGCCGCATCGGCCATCGCGGCGGCGACCCTGCCGGTGTTGAATATCGCCGCAGTGGTCATGTATGCCTGGTACGCTGGGCGGGAGCGGAGAAATTGGGTACAGCTTCTGAAGGGCATTCTGAAAAATCCCATTCTGTGGGGCGTGTTCCTGGGCCTGGCCTTCCGGCCTTTCCATGCGGCTTTGCCGGGACCTCTGGAGAGCCTGACCGCCAGCCTGGCGGCCATGGCCTCGCCGCTGGCCTTCCTGGCCCTGGGCGCCAAGCTGTATGGCGGACGGGTGCCTGATGAACAGCGGAAGCTGACAGGGGCGGTGGTCCTCTATAAGTTGCTCATCATGCCTGTTCTGGTCCTGCCGGTGGCGATCTGGGGTTTCGGGCTCCGCGGGCCGGAGTTGATCCCCGTATTCCTGTTCGCGGCGGCGCCGTCGGCCATCACCACCTATCAGCTGGCCGGTGAATATGGTGCGGACGACCTACTGGCCGGCAGCATCGTGACCATCTCCACCTTGTTTTCATCCGTGACCCTCTGCGTGTTCGTGGCAGTGCTGAAAAACTTATCATTTATTTAGCGTGTCCTGAATACCTGATTTCCGAGAGGATACACGATTTTTGGGTATCCTCATTCCGTTTGCTCCCAATCCTATTTCAGAGCCAAATGGTATTCAAAAGAGGGGCTTCGTGCATAATCGTGGGGTGAAAATGGTTCAAACCGTTTCGTTGCGATGCTTATGCAGCAATACAATTATTGTTGGAACAATTACAACGAGGGCAACGATCTGAAAGCTGTTGCGGAGGATTATCGCAGAAAGTTCGGAGTCTACCCGGAAGCGATCCCGGCGGATAAGATATACCAGACCAGGGCCAATCGCAGCTACTGCAAGGAGCTCGGCATCCGCCTTTCCGGTCCCGCCTTAGGCCGTCCCAAGAGCGGAGAGGCAGGCAGAAAAGAAGCCAGACAGACATACAAAGATTCTTGTGAGCGAAACGCCGTAGAAGGCAGAAGCGGCAATTTGAAGCGGCGGTACGGTCTGAACCTCATCATGTCCAAACTGGACGAAACCGCAAAAACAGAAGCGGCTTTTCATCTCCTGGCCATGAACGCAGCCCAGCGGCTGCGGCGATGGCTTTTGCTCATTTTCAAAATTCTGGGTCTCGAAGTCGTTTTTCAGTAGGCCCTATATACTTCCCCACCATCTGATGGAGTAGGGGTGGTGCA
>CAMGCA010000310.1 GCA_946011705.1 uncultured Clostridia bacterium
GATACCCTTGGCAAGCAATGCCTATGGCGCGCCATAGGCGAAAAACCCTCATTTCTGCGAAAGTGGAAATGAGGGCTTTCTGCTTGTTGAGGCTCTGCCCCAATCCCCGCAGAACACAGTTCTGTGTTCTGGAAACGCTGGACAATTCCAGCGGCTACGCGATTTTACAAATCGCTGGTGGACGGTCAACGTCCGTCCTTTTCAGATTCTCTCTCCGTGGTGAGAGAATTGTCCCCAAGAATCCGATCCACATTTGCTTTGGCGGTTTGGAGAGAACGCATATCATTCCTGGCCTGCTGATACTCTGCATACATAGCTTTTTTCTCAGACAGGAGCTGGGCATATTCGGCTTGCAGGCTCTTGACGGTGGGCAGCATTTTCAAGCCCTGTTCATCAAAAAACTGCTTTGCCGCCTTATGCAGTATGATCTCAGACTCATGCTCGGAAAGGTATTTCTTGGAGTAGCCAGCCTTTCGATAGGCAACATAGGTGTCGCGGGTCTTTGCGTAGTTGATGATGTGTTGCTGCAAAACTTTGATTTCCGCCATGCGCTGCTCGGCGGACTTCATCTTGGCGGACAGGGTGTGGTACTGCGCTGTGACGGAAGCAGTCCTATCTTCCAGAACGCTTCTGTCCAACAGATTGTTTTCCTCCAGATAGATTAGCGTTTGAGAAAGCTGTTTCAGATTGAAGTTCTTTGCCCATCGCGTGTAACCTGCACCCTTGCCTTCTTGCAGCTTTGCCTGAATATCGATCAGCAAACTGCCACTGGGTTTAACGGGAGCATCCATGACCCGCTTCTTTTTCTGGGTGTGCGCTTTCGTTCCGGCAATGATGGCACGAAGATCATCCGGGGTGTAGCCTGCGCCCAGCGTGTCCATGCGGATGAAACGCTTCTGTCCTTCCCCCAGCAGGGCGGGAACCTTGCCGCCCTTGACCTGATACCCGGAGCGTTGCAGCAGTTCCAGCAGTTTCTCAAAGCTCTGGGGCTTTTGCGCAAGGGCCTCATCAATGGCATAGCAAATTTGCTCCCGGTGGGAGGGCTTCTTCTGATCCCCCAGCCACTTATCATAAGACTTGCCTTTGCCCTTTGGATTCTCTACGATGGAGTAACCGTTCTCAATGCAGATCGTATCATTGAGGCGGCGCAGAGCCTTGGTGCTGCCCCAGAAATTCCGGAACTTGCTTTGCTCATCGAGAGCGGTGGAGTTCCAAATCACATGATTGTGAATATGGGCTTTGTCAATGTGTGTGCAGACAATGTAGGCATGATTGCCTTTGGTGAATCGCCGTGCCAGCTCACAGCCCAGACGGTTTGCCTCCTCCGGCGTGATCTCGCCGGGACGGAAGGACTGGCGAAGGTGGTAAGCAATCACATCATCCGCACCCCGCACCCGCCCGGTGTTTCTGATGTACTGCTGCTTTGAAAACAGGAACTCCCTGTCGGCAACACGGCTGTCGCATTGCCAGCTTGTAATCAGGTTGCCGTTGTCTGTCTTTTCGGGATTCTCTACATAATCGATAATGGCTTCAATGGCGGTGCCAACGGTCCGCCCCTTGCCGATGTGCAGCGGCATCAGCCGTGTGGTTGCCAAATCAATTCCTCCTACAAAAAATCTCCGGTGCCATGATGACACCGGAGTAAATATCAGAAATATTTCAGTGTGCGCGAGATGCTTTGAAGCCCTCCCAGCAGCCAGACAGCGATCATGGAGACGCCCATAGGACTGACCAGATATGCGATGGTCAGAAGAATTAAACCGTTCTTTGGGGAATACGTCACCAGAACCGCTATGCCGAGGATGCCGATCAATCCACTGACCAGCCGGAGAAGCATTGCAGAGCAGGAGATAATGCCTATGCAGATCAGCGTAAACAGGTCGATTGCCAGAGTGACAGGGACGGTAAGGATTTTGAAGATCAGTTTCATGTGCGCAGCCTCCTTTTCTTTGTACTGTCATTATACGGTATCTGGGTAATTCACGCAAGGATACGGTGGGTCAGTTCAGTTTTGCGAGCGCGGCGAGAATATCCCGTGCTGCGTCCCACAGCCGTTCGTGGCTCTGCCGCAGATCCTCCAAATCGGCATCGTAAATTCTGCCGGTTTCGTGGACGCGCTTGGTAAGCTGATTCAGATTGTTGCTGGAGTATCGCAGCAGAGATACCATCTCTTTCAGCTCCGGCAGTTCCAGCTTGACAACATAGCCGTCAATGGACATTTTTCGGAGAAACGCCGACAGGTTTGAGGTTCCGTACTGTGCCATTTTTTTATGGATCATATCCAGCTCATCCTGCGTAACACGGAACCGCACTTCAATATTTCTTTTGCGGTTGGCCATTTCAGCGTTCCTGTCCCTTCAACTTTGCCGAATGTTTCGGCGGAGTTGCTTTCGGCATTGCTTGCAGCTTTTCCCGAACAGAGGATTTTGCGGGCTTCTCCTGCTGCCGGCAGTATTCCCGCCGGACGGTGCTGAGAAACAGATTGGTCAGTCCCGGATGGCTGTTCACAACAAACTGGGCATTGCGGTCAGCGCCCCATGCGTCTGGATTTTTCTGGATGGGGATGGTTTTCGCCCATGCCTTATTACCGGGGGAAATCCGCCCATCCCAATCTTTCTGCTGGACGGTATTGGCAAGAACATACAGCGTTCTGTCCAGTCCGAAAGCCCCCACTCCCTGCGCCGCTGCCTGACTGTCCAGCGAGTTTCCATCGTAATACTCCCGGATCGCCGCTTCGATAGCTTCTTTGCAGGCAATGTTGGCTCGGCTGGATGCCCGGTACTGTTCCAGCTCGCCATGTTCCTGAGCATAGCTGGCAGGATAAGGATACACCGGCGATTCTCTGAGTGCACGGCGCTGTTCTTCCAGAAGCATATCTGCCCTGGATTCCAGACAGTCCCAGATCGTCTCCATATGGTCTGTCTCCCGCTTTTCAAAATCTTGAAACACATCTGCCAGCGGGCTGGGGGATTTCATCAGGGCATCTGCCTGGACATCCGACAGGTCATGGTATTCCAGCGACATCAGAATATCCTCCCGGATGGTGTATTCATAGGCATGGTTCAGGACTTCCTCCGGGGGCTGGCCTTTCAGCCAGTCCCGGAATTTCT
>CAMGCA010000311.1 GCA_946011705.1 uncultured Clostridia bacterium
GACCCTCTGCCAACCCGCCTCATTCCGGACGGGGAGTCAATCCGCTGGACATCTCCAACATGGTGCTGTTCCTGGCTTCTGACAAGGCTGGTTTCATCACCGGCGAAAACATCTGCATCGATGGCGGTCAGACCCGGCTTATGATCTATCACGGTGACAACGGCTGGACGCTGAACCCCTAGGGCGTACAATAGGGACATCGAATCTGCGTTTAGGACGCATAAAAAGGAGCGCATATTATGAAAAATGTTTTGATTATTTCCACCAGCCTCAGAGGCGGCAGCAATTCAGAACTGCTGGCAAAGGAGTGCGCCAAGGGCGCAGAGGAAGCGGGCAACCGTGTAGAGCTGCTCAGCCTGAAGGGTAAGAAGATTCAATATTGCATCGGCTGTCTCTCCTGCCTGAAAACCGGGAAGTGCGTCCAGAAGGACGATGCGCCGGAAATCATGGAGAAGCTGCGTCGGGCGGATGTGCTGGTTTTCGCCACGCCCATCTATTACTACGAAATGTGCGGCCAGATGAAGACCCTGCTGGACCGCATGAATCCCCTGTACTCTTCGGACTACGCCTTCCGGGAGGTTTACATGATCGCCACGGCAGCCGACGGCGGGGACGCCACCTTTGAAAAAGCCTACAACGGCCTACAGGGCTGGGTGGACTGCTTCCCCAAGGCGAAGCTCTGCGGACTGGTAGCCGGTGAGGAAATCGGCGACCCGAAGGACGCGGTGAATCATCCCGATGTGATGGAGAAAGCCTATCGTCTGGGGAAAGAAATTTGATGTTGGAGTGACAACCATGGCGAAACGAATTGCTGTTCTTTCTGACCCCCACGGGCTACTCCGCCCGGAGGTGCTTGCCGCCATTGACGGCTGTGACGCCATCATTCACGGCGGGGACATCAACAAGCCGGAAATCATCGACCGTCTGAAAGAAATCGCCCCGGTTTATGTGGTTCGGGGCAACAACGACAAGGAGTGGGCGGAGCATATCCCCGCGACGCTGACCTTCCAGATTGAGGACTGCCGGTTCTTTCTGGTGCACAATAAAAAGGAAGTGCCCAAAGACCTGACCGGCATCGACGCGGTGATCTTCGGGCACTCCCACAAGTATTTTGAGCAAACGATTGATGGGCGGCTCTGGCTGAATCCCGGCAGCTGCGGCAAGCGCCGCTTCGATCAGGAGATCACGCTGGCAATTCTGACGGTGGACGGCAGTACGCTGTCCGTCGAAAAAATCGTCATTCAGCCCTGACAAGTACCAACAACGGACTTGCCACGCCCTAAAAATGTTGTGTTAGTCGTTACGAATAGCGCAACATTTTTCTTTTGCGCATACCTTAAAGAAAGTCTTATTTTGTCAGCTCATAGCTCATATCCAGCAGGAACTTCAGTTTTTCCTCTTCCGCGCTGCCGTCCAGCGCGATAGTCAGCCAATGGGCTTTGTTCATGTGATACGCGGGGAAAATTCCCGGTTCTTCCCGGAAGGAACCGATCAGCCGGGGGTCACACTTGACATTCACCACAGAAAGGATTCCATCGCCGGGAAGACCCAGCTTTTCCCTGGGAATGTCCATGATAATGGCAAACCACTTCCGATTGTGGCGATGTCGGAACACGGTATTTGTCGGCGACTGCGCCCAGGGGTTCTCCCCCTGGGTGCTGTAGATTTCCGCGATATAGCGTTCCAGTTCAGCTCTGTTCATTCCGCGTCCTCGTCCAGCGCTTCCAGATAAAAGCTCACAGGCCGGAAGCCGTCGTTGCAGGAAATCATGGCGGATTTGGGATTCTTCATCCAGCCGTCGTAGAAATCCCCGCCGCCGTGGGCAAGGGTCATGACAAAGGGCGAAACGCTGTCCCAGGCGCTGTCGCAGAAGCCCACCGGCTTGCACCAGCCGTTGGCAACCCAGACCTCCCCCTCTTTGACATCACAGGCGTGCTGAATGGGGTTTTCGTACTTCTCTATCAGGTCAGGATAGCAGGTCTTTCGGATGGCGGTAATGCGCACCTTTTTCATGGGAATCCCCCTCCTTTTGCTTCCATTTTAGCCCACTGCGTGCCGGTTGTAAATAGCGGTTCCAAAATCAGCAGGCAAGATAAATGAAATCGTAAGGATCAAGGTTTGCCCGCTCCAGCGCGGCCACCCGATCATCCGGGTCCATTTTCCGCAGTTCTTCCTCGCTGAGCCCCGCCAGACTCAGCTGATCCCGGAAGGGCTCATATTCCGCGTCCAGCACTTCTTCCTCCTCTTTCCAGTGGAGCAAATCTTCCAGAAATTTGATAATCATCATCGTAACCTCCCGTTCTTGTTTCTGCCCCCATTATACCGGGATTCTGTCCCAAAAAACGGGTGTAATTCAAAAAGCCGGGCAGGGCATAGAAAAAGCATCGGAACATTACGCGATTTCCGTTTTATCTGTACTTCGTTCCGCTTTCGTGATAGAATAAATGAAATCAGAAAAGGAGTTGAATCCTATGGCAGGAACCTTACGCATCCAGAAACAAAGCATTACCGAAATGGACGTGGACTGCATCGTCAACGCAGCCAACAGCCAGCTCCGCCACGGCGGCGGAGTCTGCGGCGCGATCTTCGCGGCTGCCGGCGCAAGGGAACTTCAAGCCGCCTGCGATGCTTTGGGTCACTGTCCCACCGGCGAGGCGGTCATCGCCCCCAGCTTCAGGTTGAAGGCGAAGTACATCGTCCACGCCGTTGGCCGCTTCTGGCAGGGCGGCAATCACAATGAAGAAAGGCTGCTGTACAGCTGTTATCAAAATGCCATGAAGGTTGCCTGCGCCAAGGGCTGCCGCTCCATCGCCTTCCCGCTGATTTCCTCCGGCATCTATGGCTACCCCGTCAAGGACGCATGGCGCGTGGCAATCAAAGCCATTCAGGAAAGCCCCTATGATATGGATGTCACAATCGCTGTGATTGATGATCGCGCGCTGCAGTTGGGTACTTCCGTTCTCTCGCAGGAAGCCAAAACCGCCTCACCAACACGGTGAGGCGATTGCTTTTTGGGGCGGTGTATGCCCGCCTATCGGTGACAGCGCGGCTTATACTATTTCTTAATAAAGCACTTTAACTAAATACAAAGATATGCTATACTATAT
>CAMGCA010000312.1 GCA_946011705.1 uncultured Clostridia bacterium
GTAGGGCATCAGGTTGTTGGGAATGCCCCGAGGATCCTCGCCGATCATGCCGGACTCGTGGGCGCCGATGGGGTTGAAGTAGCGCAGCAGCACAACGCTCCATTCCGGATCGGCGGTGCACATTCCAGCCAGAATCTGCTCGGTCATGTACTTGGTCCAGCCGTAGGGGTTGGTGCAGTTGCCGGTGCGGCTTTCTTCCCGCAGGGGCATCTCGTTGTCCCCGGAGTAGACCGTGGCGGAGGAGGAGAAGATGATCTTCTTGCAGCCCGCCTCGCCCATGACCTTGGTCAGCACCAGGGTGGAGTTCAGGTTGTTGTCATAATACCGCCAGGGCTGGGCCACGGACTCGCCCACGGCCTTCAGGCCGGCAAAGTGGATAACGGCGGAAATCTCATTTTCCGCGAAGATTTTCCGCAGCAGCGCCTCGTCCCGGACATCGCCCTCATAGAATCTGGGCTTCTTGCCGGTGAGGAGTTCCACCCGCTCCAGGCTCTTGGGGTTAGAGTTACACAGATTGTCAATGACCACCACGCCGTAGCCCCGGTTCAGAAGCTCAACGCAGGTGTGGGAGCCGATGTATCCGGCGCCGCCGGTAACCAAAATGTTCATGGGAATCATCCTCCTACATTATTATATTATATGGATTATACTTCCGGGCGCGAAAGATGTCAAGACAGAGTGAAGAGTGGAGAGTGGAGCGTGAAGATATCCGAATCTGTTTTTCATTACATCGCCGAAGGCGATACCACCACTCCACACTCCACACTTCACACTCCACACTGATTTATGCGTACTTGCGCACCACCGCGGCCATTTCTTCAAACTGCTGCTCCATGTCGGACACCAGCTTGAACTGGGTGCGGCAGCGATCCAGGTTCTGCTCGGGGTAGTGAATGCGGAAATAGTGGTCGCCGTCCAGGTAGTCCGTCAGGAACCGGATGCCGCACTCCAGGGTCATGAGCCGGGCGCCCCAGGGCAGGTATTCCAGTTCGGCAGGGGTCAGACTGCCCTTGGCCCCCTCCAGGAAGCCCCGGGTGTAGACCTCGTACAGCCCGATGTCGAAATTGACCTTGCTCAGATCCTTTTCATCCTCCTTGCTGTGGTTGGCGCCGAAGCGGATGGAGTCGCCGAAGTCGTTGATGGAAAGGCCCGGCATGGTGGTGTCCAGATCGATGACGCAGATGCCCTCGTGGGTAGTGCGGTCGATGAGGATGTTGTTGAGCTTGGTGTCATTGTGGGTAACCCGCAGAGGGAGCTTGCCGCTGCGCAGCGCTTCCAGTGCCACGGAGCAGTCGGCTTTCCGATCCAGTACGAACTGGATATCGGCGGCGATGTCCTTGGCCCGGTCCAGCTTGTCGGAAGCCAGCGCGGCCTCAAATTTGGCAAACCGATCCTCGGTGTTGTGGAAGTTCACAATCGTTTCGTGCAAGGTAGCGGCGGGATAGCCCTGCAGCAGGTACTGGAACCGGCCGAAGGCCCGGGCGGAGGCCTCGAACAGCTCCGGGGTGGCGGACTGGAAGCAGTCCGTATTTTCAATGAAGGGGGTCAGCCGCCAGACCTTCCCGTTCGTGTCGGTGTAGAAGTCCTTCCCTTCGTTGGACTTCACCAGAGACAGGGTCTCCCGCAGGGGGTCGCCACCGGCGAGGATTACCTTTTCCCTTAGGTAAGAGGTGATGCCGATGAAATTCTCCATCAGCTCCTCCGGGTGGGGGAAGGCCGCACTGCTCAGGCCTTGCAAAATATAGCGGATGGCATCGCCCTCCTGTGGCTGGCAGAGCACGCAGAAAGTATCGTTGATGTGGCCCTGCCCGTAGCGCACAGCGCCCAGCAGGGTGGCGGGGAACTCGTAAGCCGCGAGAACCTCGGCAAGAATCGGGTCGTTCTGGGGAATGGAAATCTGTGACATGGCTGGCTCCCTCCTGTAATTTGGGCCGGTTTTACGGAAATCCGCACATCAATAGTTGATTTATGCAAATTTCAGTTATTTCCCGCCCCATTTTTTCTTCAGTATAGCACAGGGAATCTCATGATGCAACAATTTTTCGTATGAAAATACGACTTTTCTGATTTGGGAAATTGTACAATTTGAAGACGTGTGAATTGTTGAATCATCCAATTTTGTGTAATTCGTCGAAAACAAGCGGAAATTTCTCTGAAATCGCATTGACTTATCCTTTTTTTGCTGTATACTAATAGCAGATACTGGTTGTCATGCAAAAAGACAAACGTATCCGTAACCCCTGGCTTTTCCGGCGCTACCGCGCTGTGGATTGCATATACCAATACAAATGGAGGACATAAGATGAAGAAGATTATCGCTATGCTGCTCGCCCTGACCATGGTTCTGGGACTGGCAGCCTGCGGCGGCTCCACTGCCCCCGCTGCAACCGAGGCTCCCGCCGCTGCCGCTCCCGCGGCTACCGAGGCCCCTGCCACCGCCCCCGCCGGTGGCGACAAGGTCACCGTCACCATGATCGCCGCCCAGTACGGCCCCAAGACCGGCGACTGGTGGGCTGACTTCGTTGCCAAGTTCAACGAGGCAAACCCCGGTGTCGAGCTGGTTGTTGACTGCGTCTCCTGGAACGACATCTACACCGTCGTCAACACCCGTATCGCCAACGGTCAGGCTCCCGACCTGCTGAACATCGACGTTTTCGCCGATTATCAGGCTGACGGCCTGCTGCTGCCCGCCGAGGAGTGGTGCTCCGCTGAAACCTACGCCAAGTTCTACCCCGCTTTCCTGGATCAGTCCGTGGTTGACGATGTTGTCTGGGCCGTTCCCGACCTGGCTTCCGCCCGTGCCATGTACTACAACAAGGACATCCTGGAGCAGGCTGGTGTCGCCGTTCCCACCACCTGGGAAGAGCTGACCGCCGCCTGTAAGACCATCAAGGAGAAGTGCCCTGACATCTACCCCTGGGGCATTGACATGACCACCGATGAAGGTCAGGCTGCATTTGCCTACTACACCTGGGGCAACGGCGGCGGCTTCGTGGATGACAATGGCGAGTGGATTCTGAACTCCGCCGAGAACGTGGCCGCTGTTGAGTACGCTGTGGGCCTGGTGAACGCCGGTCTGACCAACTCCGACC
>CAMGCA010000313.1 GCA_946011705.1 uncultured Clostridia bacterium
CATTGGGTATAAAGCATTCCCACAAGGTAGTTCATGCTGCTGTCATCAACAGGAATCACACAGAAGATGGCTTTTTTCTTCTCGCCCAAGCTGCCAAAGTCCATTTCATCCACCATTGTCATTCTGGCATACTGCGGGATATTGAAGGTGGCCAGCCGCACAGCGGCGCTTACCAAAATGGATTTCGCGGTTTTCCCCGCCGCCTGTTTGAAAGCCTTATATTGCTTCACCGCCACATGGTTGGGCTGTTCCTCCTCCAATGCCCGAAAGAGCATATCCAGCGGGCTGCGGTATTGATCGTCCTCCTCCCGCACCTCGGCAAAGTTCATCATGTAGATCAGCATTTCAAAATTCTGTTCCTCCGGGGGCGCTTCGCTGACAAGGTAGAGCATGAGGGCTGAGTCCAGCGCGATCTCTGCCTTCTCCCAGAAAGGGTCGTTGCTGGAGGCGTTGCGGGGCGTGGTATTTTTGATGAGGTTATCAATGAGGGTCAGCACATCTTTTTCGCTGTGAATGTACGAAAAGGGGTTGTATCCGTCGGACTGGCTGGGGTCGATCAGGTTGAACACCCGGACTTCATAGCCCTGCGCTGCCAGCAAAGCGCCTGCCGCACGCAGCAGCTCCCCCTTGGGATCTGTGATAAGATAGGAGCAATTCGCACTGTAAATATTGGGTTTGCAGAAAAAACGGGTCTTGCCGGAGCCGGAGCCGCCCACCACCAGAACATTCATGTTGCGCTGGGTGATGTAGCCGTCCATACCCAACCGGATGCGCTGGGTCAAAATGATGTTGGCGTCCTTATGCTGGCGATCCATATACTTCCGGTTCAGTTCCTTGGGACTGCCCCATTTGGCGCTGCCGTATTCCTCGCCCGGTCGCCGATTCTCCCGGCTGGAGTAGTAAAGAGCGATGCCGCAGCCGTAGAGTAGCAGGCTTCCCAGCATATATTTCAGCGTGTAGGGCGTCCAGCCGATGGCAAAGGGGCGTTCCAGCACTTGGCTGAAACGCCCCATCCATTGAAAGAGGTTCATACCGTCCTCGTAGGCATAGGCGGCTATTGCCGCCAGCCAGAGGACCAACAGGGAAAGCGCCGCCCACACAGGGGCGGCGCTGTGAAAGTCATTCTGCCGCAAGGCTTAGTACCCCGTCTTGGGCAGCTTCACCGTTGTTTTGGTGTAGACGGTAGTGAGCCAGCGGGACACTGCCTGAATCCACTGCCCGTTGTAAAGGCCACCCACATCCGCCACATTCACAATGCCGGAGTTGTTGGCAAGACCGCTGCGGGCGGCGGCGTAGATATAAGGCGTTTCTACCTGTGCAAAGCCCGCCTTTACATTTCCGAATACGAACATGACTTCGATGACGCGCGCATTGGCGGCAAGGCCGAGGACAGCGGGGCGGGCGTCCAATACATAAACCTTGCCGGTGCTGAGATTATCCTCCAAAGTGCGGTAGTCCCTGGAGAGGTTGGTCTTATAGACCACCTTGTAGGAAAGCGGCTGATTGTAGCTGCCGGTGACGATTTTGCTCAGCGTCACCTGCGCGGGAAGCTGATCGCGCCAATAGAAGGAGTCGAGGGCAACGTTGGAGCTGTTCTTGATCTGTGAGAACACGTAGCGAATCGGCTGACCGGGGACAGCCTGCACAGGGCCGGTTTTCTTAATGGATACGCCGGTGGAAACGCTGGTATTCTGCACTTCAAAGGTGACGATCTGTCCGTTGAATTCCAGATAGGCGGTCATCACTGTGGGGTTAATGGAGTAATTTGCGGGCGCTTTGATCTCACGGACGGTATAGCGGGACAACGGCAGCGTCTTGGAAATGGCGCGTCCGTTGCGGTCAGACTTGATGGTGTCCACCACATTACCCACTTTGTCGTAGATCTCAAACACCGCGCCTTCCAGCAGCGTCCCCGCAGGCAGACCGTTGGTCGCATTATCGTCTGCGGATTTCTTGATAATCTGGATCTGGCCGCACTCCGCGGTATTGCTCCACTCGATTTCTGTGGTAGAGCCGTAACGGACATAGATCGTTTTCAGTTCAGGATCAAGCACATAACCGGGGGCCGCTTTGATCTCACGCAGATAATAGCGGCCATCGGCCAGTCCCTCGTCGGCGTAGATGTAGCCGTCCTGATCGGTCACATACTCCCCGATGGGATTGTGATTGCTGTCGTAAAGCAGGAACACTGCGCCGTAAATCCCCTTGCCGGTAGCCTTGTCCACCTTGTGGAGCAGGATTCGGGAGGTAGGGGCGTTATAGAACCAAAGCTGCTGCGTATCGTTGGCGCGGACCTCGATGGTCTGACTGCGGGAGGCATCGTCAATGCGATACCCCTTGATGGTTTCCACCTCGGTCACAACCACCGTTCCGGTGATGCCGCTGAGAATGATCTGGCCGTTTTTGTCCGTTCGGTACAAGCCCTTGCTGGAAAGTGCGCCGTTATCCACGAAGCTGCCATCGGAATAGGTGATTTGGAACAGCACACCCTCTAGCGGCGTTTTCTTATCCGCGCTGGACAGCTTATTGATAATAAGGGAGCCCTGCGGCTGATTGCGGAACTCCAGCGTCACGGTCTGGCCTGCCTTGATGGTTGCGGTCTGCGGGGCGTCGTCCAGCAGATAGCCGTCCCTTGCGCGGGTTTCCTTTACTACCAGCGTCGTGCCGGGAGTGATGTCCGTAATCGTGAAAGTACCTGCGCTGTCCGTCACATATTTGCCGTTGGCATCGCCCACCACCGTTCCGTCTGCGGTCGTCACCATAAATTCCACATTGGAAAGGGGCTTATGGGTCGCGCTGTCGATCTTCTTCACCAGCAGGCTGCCCTTGGGAGAATTTCCAAAATAGAGCTGCACCACATCCTGTTGCTTGCCGCTGATATAGGCCGTCTGCGGTGCGGAGTCGATCACATGGCCGCTGTCGCTGGAGAGTTCTTCGACGATATAAGTGCCTTCTTTCAGCCCCGTCACGGTAAAGCTGCCGTTGGCCGAGGTCTTGTAGGTGCCGATAACCGTACCGCCTGTGCCGGAGGTGCCGGTCAGATACTTCAC
>CAMGCA010000314.1 GCA_946011705.1 uncultured Clostridia bacterium
GGGCCGGGGCCCGGTAGCTGCCGCTGATCTGATAAGCCCGCTCCTCAATTTCCCGCTGCCAGCGCATTCCGCCTAAAGTTCCCTCATAGGGAAAATCGGCGGGGTTCACCGTCACCAGCAGGGCCGCGTTGGCGTTTTCTCCCTCCCGATCGGCGTTGCTCATGCCGTTGGTGACGATGCGCCCATGCTCACTGGCCGCCGCCACCACATGACCGCCAGGGCACATACAGAAGGTGTACACCGTGGCATCCTCCAGATGCTCCACCAGCTTGTAGTCCGCCGGGGGCAGGGCTGCCGTTTCAGAGCCGTACTGGGCAAGATTGATGACGCTTTGCTTCTGCTCAATCCGCGCGCCCATGGCGAAGGGCTTTGGCTCCATGGGAATGCCGGTTTTTTCCAGCATTTCGAAGGTGTCCCGGGCGCTGTGTCCGATGGCGAGAACCGCCGCGTCACAGTCGATAATTTCCCCGGAATCGGTTTTCAGTCCCATCAATTGTCCATTTTCGATGCAAAGGCCCGTGACTTGCGTGTGAAAGCGAACCTCGCCGCCCAGAGAAAGAATCCGTTTGCGCAGATTTTGCACCACAGTGAGCAAAACGTCCGTGCCCACATGGGGCTTGGCGTCGTAGAGGATGTTCTCCCTGGCCCCGGCCTGCACGAACTGCTCCAGCACCCAGCCGATGCGGGGGTTATTGACACCGGTGTTCAGCTTGCCGTCGGAGAAGGTGCCCGCGCCGCCCTCGCCGAACTGGACGTTGCTTTTTTCGTCCAAAATCCCGGTTGAAAAGAATTTTTCCACCTTTTCGTGGCGGGTCTGCGCGTCCTCTCCCCGCTCCAGAACCAGCGGCTTCCAGCCTGCCAAGGCCAGAATCAGGGCGGCAAACATCCCCGCCGGGCCGAAGCCCACCACCACGGGCCGCTTGTCCGGGATGGGCACATTTTTTGGCGCTTTATAGAAGGACGTTGGGGCAATGGAGGCCTTTCTGCAGCCGCTGGCCCGTAAAATCTTATTCTCGTTTCCCTCCACCGCCACGTCCACGGTGTAGATGATCTTCACATCGGGCTTCTTTCTCGCGTCCACGCTGCGGCGAACAATATGAAGCTGTCGGATTTTGGAATTGTTCAGCCGCAGAAGCCTGGCCGCTTCAAACTGAAGCTGGTGGGCATTGTGCTCCGGCGGCAGACTAATGTCCCGCAGTCTGATCATAGCTTACCTCCCGCGTGAAGTCCGGCAAGACGCCCGGAGCTCCAAGCCCATTGCAGATTATAGCCCCCGCAGTCGCCGTCGATGTCCAGCACCTCGCCGCAGGCGTAAAGGCCGGGAACCAAGGTGCTCTGCATGGTTTTTTCGTCAAATTCCGAGGTCAGAATGCCCCCGGCGGTGACCTGGGCGCTGTCCATGCCCATGGGTTCCGTCAGGGAGACCTCCAGGGCCTTGACGGCGGATACGGCCTGCCCGATCTCCCAGTCGGACAAGTCCCTTACAAAAGTGTTGAAGGTAAGGCCCGCGCTCTGGGTCAGCACCCGGCCCAGGCGGTTGTGGAGAATGCCCGTCAGCAGCTCGGATACGGGCAGGCCGGTCTCCCGACGCCGTTCCAGCGCCCGGCGCAGCTCCTCCTCCGGCAGCCCTGGCAGGAAGTCCAGCCGGCAGGCCCAGCTGCCGCCGCCCTGACACACGTCCCTGGAGATTTCAAAAATCACCGGCCCGGACAGGCCGTATTCCGTGAATTGCAGCTGCCCGGTGCTCTGGGCGGTCACAACTCCATCGTGGAGAATTTGAGCACAGCAGTTTGCCCGGACGCCCTTGAGGGACGGACACCCGACCCAGCCGGACTTGATCTGCACCAGCGTGGGGCGCAGCTTCGTACAGGTGTGCCCCAGAGAACGCAGCAGCTTATAGCCGGACATGGAGCCGCCCAGCTTCGTTCCCGCCAACCCCCCACAGGCGACGATCAATTGATCACATTCTACTGTTTCGCCCTTGGTTTCCAGCCGGAAGCCATTGGAAGTTTTCTTCACTTTCTCCACTTCAAACCCGAGTTTTACCGTGATATTCGGCTGTTCCAGTGCAAAACGCAGCACATCCACCACGGAATTGGCCTGATCGGAGTAGGGGTACACCCGGCCGGAATCCTCCGCAACGGTCAGAAGGCCCAGGCAGTGGAACCAGTTCAGTGCCGCTTCCGGCGGAAACTGGGAAATTGCGTATTTCGCAAATTCCGGGGCGCTTCCATGGTAGCCCCCGGTTCCCGCGTGAAGATTCGTCAAATTGCACCGTCCGGTGCCCGTGGACAGCAGCTTCCGCCCCACCCGGGTCTGGCGCTCCATGAGCACCACTTGTATTTCCTTATTTTCCGCAGCTGCCAACGCCGCCGCCATGCCCGACGCCCCGCCTCCGATGATGCCAATGACCATATGACCGATTCCTTTCCTCAATTGGGTACAATTATACTCGATAATCCGTCTTTACACAAGGCCAAAAAATATGGTATAATCCCCTCAGGTGATTGCATGGACAGAAGCAATATTGACAAAATCGCCCAGTCTGCCGAGGATAAACGGCTCCTTGCCAAGCTCTGGGACAAAATAAACGCGGGAATCCGCAGAAACATCCCCGCTTCCACCTGTTTTCTCTCCCCCCGGGAGCAGGAAATGGCGCGCTACCTCTTTGGTTCCCCTGAGGGGCTGCACTTCTTCGGCGGCTATGGGGACGCGGAACGCAAAATGTTGGTATTTCTTCCGGATTATCTGGAAGAAGCCGCCCTTTTGGGGGAAGATTCTCCCTGTATCTGTCTGCGCTCCACCTTTTATCAGGGAGACAGCCCCAGCCACCGGGACTTTCTTGGCGCCCTGATGGGGGCCGGCATCGGCCGGGAGACCGTTGGCGACATCTGTGTGGGCGAGGGGCGCTGTGATTTCTTTGTCACGGCGGAGATTGCCCCCTACCTTTTGCAGAATTTCACCTCCGCCGGGAGAACCAAGCTACACATGGAGAACACCCCGCATACAGACCGATCAATCCCGCCGCTGAAGGTGCAGGCA
>CAMGCA010000315.1 GCA_946011705.1 uncultured Clostridia bacterium
GCGAACCCCCTCTTGAAAAGGAGCCCCCTGTGAAAAGAGCGAAGAAAATTTTGATACTTCTGGCGGCCATAGGCGCGATGTGCGGCGTGGTGGCCGGGTTCCTGCCTGCCTTTCAGGAGGCTTTTCCCGTAAAGCCCCGGCAGGTATTGAGCCAGCCGACGGAAACGGTGTACTACGCCTCTCCGGAACCGGAGGAAACCACGGAAACAGAACCCGTGACAGAGCCGCGGGAAACGGAGCCGCCAGAAACACTCCCGCCGGAAACAACTCCTCCGAAGGCAGAACCGCCTCAGACGGAGCCCGTGGACAGCGGCCGAACCCATTACGATACCGTCCCCAATTTTTACGAAACGGACTACCCGGATATCCGCTATGGAACCGGTTCCTTCGCGGACTACGGCAGCGGCGTCACCAGCGTAGCTATGGTGGCAGCCTATCTGACGGGCTATGAGTACCGCCCGGACCAATTGGCCCAGTGGGTCGCAAGCTACACCGGAAACCAGATTCAGACCCTGGAATACATTTCCGACACACTGGAGCTGCCCTGGGAGCGGGCGGAGAATTTCCACATCGCCCGGCAGGCTCTGCGGGACGGCAAGGTAGTCATCGCCCTGATGAGCTCCGATTCCGTCTTCACCACGGGCCAGCATTTCATCGTGCTCACCGGCATCAATGACGCGGGAAAAATCACGGTAAACGACCCGAACCGGAACAATTACGACCTATGGAACCTGAAAAAATCCTTCGCGGAGGGCTTCCGGGAAGGGGACATTCTCTGCGGCTACAGCGCCGCCTGGATCTACGACCCGGCTCAGGTGCCGGAGGAGCCGTTCCGCTTTGAAGACCCCGCTCCCGCCGAGGGGCCCCGGTATCCCGACATGGTTCTCAGCGATGAGGATACGGTTCTTTTGGCGAAGCTCATCTGGGCGGAGGCTCAGGGCGAGCCCTTCGAGGGTCAGCAGGCCATTGCCGAGGTGGTGCTCAACCGGATCGCGGCGGACAATTTCCCGGGAAATGTCCACGATGTGCTCTACGCCCCGGATCAGTTCAAGGCTGTGACTCAGCTCTATGCCGCCAAGCCCACCCATGTGCAGTATGAGGCCATCCGCCGGGCTATGTACGGCCCCCATGTGGTGCCGGAGGACGCGGTATTTTTCAGCACCGGGGCCGTCAGCGACAACGTCTGGGGGACCATCGGGAATCATACTTTCTGCCATCAGTGGTAGAGAACAGGAGCGTGTATCAAAATGCTTCAACAGTTACGCGAGCGCTATCGGCGCTATGACGAGGAAGCCACACAGGTGCGGAAAAAGGCTGCCCCCGCAGACGGCCTGTTCGGCTTCGGCAACGACCCCAAAAACCATCCCTGCCATGAGCAGTTTTATGAGGACGTGGGCAGTTGGACAAAGGAATTCCTGGAAACCCAGCCCAATCCCGTGGACAGCCTGGACGCAGCCCGGTTTCTCATTGAAGCGCCCAGGAGCTGCGCCGGTCCGGAAAGCTACTGGATGATGTACGCCGCTCAGGGCTGGTGTCGGGAGCTGGTGTGTCGGCTGAACTCGGAAGGCTGCGCCCAGCTGCGGACGCTGTACGATGAATTGTATCCCAAGCGGGACAGGATGCCGGTACATCAGGAGCTGTACAAGGCCCTGAAAAAAGGCTCCGGCAGAATGGTCAATTCCATCCCGTCATTCTTTGCGAAGATGCACGAAAAAGGGCCAACGCGGTAAATTGGAATTGACAGAATTACACAGGATATTGTATGATATACAGGATTACGGAAACGGCGAGAGGATGAGGCGCGGCAATGACGGAGATACGAATTTGGATCAAGCGGATCGTCCTGCTGCTGATGGGCCTGACCATTGCCCATCTGGGCGTCACCCTGTTCCTACTGGCGGATCTGGGCTCCGACCCCTTTAATGTGCTGATTCAGGGTCTGTACCGGTTCCTCCCCTGGCCCGGATTCATGACCCACGGCTATGTCCATATGGGGGTATCCTTCCTGATCATTCTGGCGTTGCTGGTGGTGGACAGAAGCTATATCCGCATCGGCACCCTGCTGTGCATGGTCTTAGGCGGGCCGATTATTGATGTGTTCACCATTGCGCTGGGGGGCCTGATCCATTCGGAATCTCCCATGGCGTTGCGCCTTGTCGCGCTGGTGGCGGGCTGCGTGATTCTGGCCTTCGGTATGACCATCGTGATCCAGTCCAAAGCGGGCACCGGCCCCAATGATCTGGTAGCCGTGGTCATCAGCGATAAGACTCGGTGGAAATTCGGCCCGGTGAGAATCTGCGTGGACGTGTGCTTCGCCCTAGCGGGCTTCCTGCTGGGGGGCACCGTGGGGTTGGGCACTATTATCTGCGCCTTTCTGGTGGGTCCCGCCGCCCAGATGTTTATGCCGGTTTCCGAGAAAATCTGCGCCGGCGTGTGAAAAAAGTCAATCCCTCTGCCTCAGGGCGGAGTGATGAATAAGTATGTATGAAAGAGGAAGTGATTGTTTTGACTCCGAACGAGAAAAAGCAGCTGCAGATCACTGCCTGCAAGGTGCGCATGGGCATCATCGACGCAACCCATGGTGCTAAGGCCGGTCATCCCGGCGGCAGTCTGTCCGCAGCGGATATGTTTACCTATCTGTATTTCAAGGAAATGAACATCGATCCTAAGAATCCCAAGTGGGAGAACCGGGACCGTTTCGTCCTGAGCAAGGGCCACACCGCCCCCGGCCTGTACTCCGCGCTGGCCAACCGGGGCTTCTTCCCTGTGGAAGACCTGGTGACCCTGCGTCACATCGACTCTTACCTGCAGGGCCATCCCAACATGAACACCGTTCCCGGTGTGGATATGTCCACCGGCTCTCTGGGCCAGGGCATCTCCTGCGCCGCCGGTATGGCTCTGGGCCTGAAGCATCAGGGTAACCCCGCCCGGGGCTCCACACTGCGGGGCGCCGGCGATATTCAGGAGGGACGGGTCTGGGAGGCCGGCGGGCGGGGAGGGCAA
>CAMGCA010000316.1 GCA_946011705.1 uncultured Clostridia bacterium
GATTTCCTTGGGCAAATCTTCCCAGATAAAACCGTCCTCTGTCCCGGAACTGTTGGAACAGGTCAGAGAAATGACAATGCATATTTCGGAAAAGTATGGGACGGTTCTGGAAATTTCCTGTACGGCAGATATGCTTCCGATGGACGAAGATCTTCTGTGTTCCGCACTGGTAAATCTGATTGAAAACAGCGCGAAAGCATCTGCCCCCGGACAAACCATCCGCCTTCGGGCAGAAGGAAATGTGTTGGAGGTTTCTGACAATGGCCGGGGGATTCCACAGAAGGATCTGGACAGGATCACAGAACCTTTCTATATGGGCGACCCTTCCCGCAGCAAGGTAAATGGTGGATTTGGTCTGGGACTTGCCCTTGTAAAAGAAATTGCCGCGGTTCACAAAGCGGTACTGGATATCCAAAGCACCCCCGGCGAGGGAACCACCGTCCGGCTTGTGTTCCCCGAAAGCGGTAATCAAACGGTAATATCGCGGTAAACTCTTTCCAGGTGGGCTGTGATATGCTGTAGCCATCAGATCTCCCAAATAAGGAGAAAGAAAGGATGTGCAAACATGAAGAAAAATAAAATGCAGCTGCTGTCCTGCTTGCTGGCGATAACCATGCTTTCCGGGTGCGCCGGGCAGCAGACCCAGCCGGAGGCTACCAGTATCAATCAGGCGATGCTCATTGAAAAGAGCGCTCAGGAGCAGGAACGCTATTCTTTCCCGGAAAAATTCACCGGGGATTGGACAGCCCAGGAGGGCAAGCTCACCATCCACGCGGATGCCCAGGTGGTGGCAGAACAGGGCTTGGTGCTTCCCACTGCCACTGTGACACCCAGAGAATTTACCCAGGAGGATGTGGATAACCTTCTGCGGGTGTTCCTGAAAGGAGAACCACTCTATGGCTTTGTCCAGACAAAACAGGAATGCCAGGACTCCATCGACTATGTGAACTCCCCCCAGTGGCACGCCGATCCGGATGCCCCGGAGCAAACGCCGGCACAGCTGGAGCAGCGCCGAATGGACATCATTTCCTATTACGTCGAACAAATGAAGACGGCCCCGGAGGAGAAACCAATTGTCCGCTGTTTTGGCGATTCCGGTGATCCCAAAGAGGTCAGCGGCACCGCAAAAGTAGACGGCGTAGAGTATGAGGTATCTATCAAGAACGATGTTGGCAACTCATGGACAAGGGCGGAGATCATTCGGCACGATTTTAAGTATTGGGACAAGCAGGACTGGGGCGGCGTTTCGAAAGAGAATGCCATCCGTCAGGGCAACGCGCTGATGCAGGAGCTTGGTTTTGATGCTTATGTGCTGGACGATGCACAGCAGCAGCCGCACAGCGGCGAATGGCAGCTGGTCTATGTGCCCACCGTAAATGGCATCCGCCTTTCCAGCGTCCGGGAGGATCGCTTTGAATCCCATGAGGGCAACGCCTATAACAGCTTCCAGTACAGTACCTACCATTGTTCAGAGGAAACAAATCCGGATTCCGTTTCCTGGCCCATGGACATCATTTTTATCAGCGTGGGAGGAGACGGTATTCTCTCCTTTACATGGGACTCTCCCAGTACGGAGCCCGTGGTAAAAGAATCCCAATCCGCCCTGCTCCCCTTTGACGAAATCGCATCCATTGCCAACACTATGCTGCCCATTGTAGTCATAGGGCCATCGGAAGCCAGAAGCCTCGTTGACATTGACCGTATCAACGGTTTCGATACCCATATGGATGTAGAAATCACAAAAGTCTCTCTCACTCTGATGCGTATTCGTGACAAAGGCTCCCTGCAGGGCACCATTGTTCCGGTCTGGGACTTCTGGGGAACCTGGGATTGGTATGAGCCTGGGGAGGATGCCTCTGATAATATGAGAAAAGGCGCAAACTACACTACCCAACCCATGCTGACCCTGAACGCCATTGATGGTAGCGTGGTGAGCCGGCTGTTTGGGTATTAAATTGATCCTCCCACCATGTTCTACATTTTTACCTAATTCCTGTAAGATTTCCGTTGCCCGTGCGTCTAATAAGCGAAGGAGGTGAGAGCGTGACCGAATTTGCACACATATATGAAACCTATTTCAGAGATGTGGAATTGTATTTGCGAGCCATATGCCGGGACGAGGCCCTAGCAGAAGAGCTGACAGAGCAGGTGTTTTTCCAGGCGCTAAAGGCGCTTCCCACCTTCCGGGGAGACTGCGATATCCGCACCTGGCTGTGCGCCATGGCGCGTAACGCTTTTCTATCCCATCAGCGAAAAGAAAAACCCACGGAGAGTATCGATGAAATTCAAATTCCGGACCCCCGAAAATCGGTGGAAGAACGGATAACGGATCAGGAGCAGGCCATGGCTATCCATCGGATTCTACATGATTTGCCGGAGCCATATAAGGAGGTATTCTCCCTGCGGATCTTCGGACAGCTCTCTTTTGGGGACATTGGGAGTTTATTTGGACGAACGGCAAATTGGGCCTGCGTCACCTATCACCGGGCCCGTCAGAAAATCCAGTCGGAAATGGAGGAATTGCAATGAATATAACCTGCAACATCATCAAGGATCTGTTGCCCCTGTACGCGGAAGACATGGTAAGTGAGGACAGCAAGGCACTGGTAGACGACCACCTTTGCAGATGCGACAGCTGTACGAAGGAGCTTGCAGAGCTGAAGAAGGCTCCAAAGGTTCCCGTGGAAGTGGAAACCACCAGTCTCAAGCGGGTGGAGGATACCATTCGGAAAAGAAAGATGCTCACCGCAGCAACTGCTATGATGACACTGGTAGCTGTGCTGGTAACAGGAACCATTTTTTTGATGACCCCGGTGTACCTGACGGCCCGGCAGGCCATTGAGGGAGTGGAGCTCCGGGAAGACGGCGGTCTGGCGATTGATTATGCAAGCGGAATCATGGGATATGGCAGCACCAGCTTCGGCAGTGAAGATGACGAATTTATCCGGTGCCATACAACCCGATATGACTGGCTCCGGAGCAAACTCTTTGGCCCAAAG
>CAMGCA010000317.1 GCA_946011705.1 uncultured Clostridia bacterium
TTTCATATGTGTTTGACCTCCTCAAAGAATATAGGCATAATGCCTATGTAAGCTCCGCCAGCGCCCATTTCAGGCTGCTGGCGGATTTGTAATTTGAAGAAGCCTATTTGTCCTCGACACCCCGGCTATGATGGGAAGTCGCCAAACGGCTGGCAGCGTACCAGCTCCACGGGTCGAAGCGCCCTCGCATGGTTCTCATGTGACCGCCCTCATTGCGTGTGGCTGTGACTGGACGGGAGTATCATTGTCCCCACTGCCTGTCATCGCCCCTCTGGGTGCTGCCCAGAAGTCATAGAAAACTGTTTCTCGCTCCGTGCCGGGGAGAAAAGCCTAGCAGACCGCAAAAGTTAGGTGATGTCCTGATGCTTTTCCCTGGCACATCCCAGCGCAGCTTCTAAAGCGGCTTATAAACACGCCGCCGATTTTCAGCTTGGGATTGATCTGACGCTTGATACTCTGCACAGTGCCCACCAGTTCCGTCATGTTCTCGGCAGCAAAATACTCTGCCTGAACCGGAATCAGAACATAATCCGATGCAGACAGAGCATTGATGACCAGCATACCGAGAGACGGGCGGCAATCCAGCAGCACATAATCGTAGTCCTGTTTGATTTGGTCTACATACTGCCGCAGCACCGTCTCCCGGCTCATGACATTCACCAGTCCCACCTCAACGGCGGACAGAGTTCGGTTGCCGGGGACGAAATCAAAGCCCTCGTGATGGTGGCAGATTTCCGGATGATCACCGCCGCTGACACCCGCCACGATGTCGTTCATGGCATTGCCCAGTGTCAGCGGCAAATCATTCGGTTTTCGCAGTCCCAGCATTTTGGTTAAGTCCCCCTGCGGGTCAACATCCAGCAGAAGAACCTTCTTACCCTGCATCGCCAGACCAGCGCCCAGGTTGTACACAGTCGTGCTTTTCCCCACGCCGCCCTTCTGGTTGGCAACGGCAATGACCTTTGTTTTTTCCATTTGGGTTTTTCCTCCTTAAATAGATTTAGCCGCCTGCGGGAAGGCAGACGGCTATGTATGCGGCAAGTATTTTGAATTTTTCTATGTATATCTTGGGGTAACTGTTTACAATGCCCAATCGTTTTGGTAAAATATCATCAGCCCTAAGAAGGAGGCGTACTTTCTATGTGGGACACCATTCAAAAGCTGGAATATCGTGTGCGAGCCAATATCGAAGGTGCACAGCAGGAACTGAATATGAGATTGACTGACCGCATGGAACTGCCTCTTTTGGGTCTGAATGGTGAGAAGCTGTATCTGACAGGGGTTTCTATCAGAAAACCACTGTGGTGGATATAGGTTACATTCATACTCTGCCCTCCCCGCTTTCCACC
Source organism: uncultured Clostridia bacterium (assembly GCA_946011705.1). Taxonomy (GTDB): domain Bacteria; phylum Bacillota; class Clostridia; order Oscillospirales; family Oscillospiraceae; genus Faecousia. Next base: position 1,350 of record CAMGCA010000317.1, read on the forward strand.
GTTTGAATGGGGTTCATATCCAGCCATGCGGGGCAGCAGAAGCAATCTTCTCCCTGCGTTTCCCCATCGCTACAAATCTTCCATTCCTGTTTGGCAAGAACGATGCCGATGTCCGCGCAGACCAGACGCTTCATGTAATTTCCGGCATTTTCAAAAATGAGACCCCGTTTTACATAGCCGATGGTGACGGTCAGATTGGAATGGACTGCCAATTCCGCATTGCCGGTGTCACCGTTCATGCCACTGTTGATGTCTACGCTGACAACATAGGAACTGGAAGCGTTGATGGCTTCGATGGCGGTGCGGTAATCCTCCCGAAGCGCCCCCTGAAAACCAGTTCCCAACAGGCAGTCCACCACGATGTCAAAATCTTCAAGGCATCCCGGTTCAAAGGGACGGATTGAAATGCCCGCCGATGCTGCTTTCTCTGCGTAATAAGCGCTGTCGGCCGACAGTCGCTGGCTGACAGTGAATACCGTGCAATCAGAGTTATTTCCTTTCAAAATGCAAGTCAAAGCAAAGCCGTCACCGCCGTTATTGCCGGAACCCACAACGATGGCAGTCTGCCCATGCCAGTCTGCCGCCTTGAACACACCGTAGGCAGCCCGGTACATCAGTTCCAGACTGGGCACAAGATTGGCGATGGTATAGGCATCGCTCAGACGCATATTTTTCACGGAAATGCAATCAATCATAGGCTTTTCCTCCCCTGCCACGAAGGAAAATGTAAGTGTTGCCGTCCGAACGGGATTCATCAAATCGGTAGTTCAGATGGTTAAATGACTTGACCTGTTCAGGGGCACTGACTTGATTCTGCGCCATGTAGCGCACCATCTCGCCGCGAGCCATCTTGCACATGGTTCCCTTTTCGATCACCTTGCCGCCTTTTTCTTCGCCAAATACGCAGGTGATGAAACGGACGGTATCCGGCAGAAATTTGGAAACGCAAATGCTGTATTCCTTGGATGCCAGATTGAGAATACAATCGGTTTCCGCAAACAGCGCTTTGGCCAGGCGTTCACCCCAATAGGCATACAGGTCTTTGCACTCCCCCATTTTCAGCTTTGCCTGCATTTCCAGACGATAGGGCGTTACCCCATCAAAGGGGCGCAGAATCCCATAGAACCCGGACAAAATGCGAAGGTGCTCCTGAATATAGGCGTACTCCTGATCCATGAGCACGCTGGGAGCCATGTACTGATACTGGATGCCCTCGTAGGCCAGCACCGCCGGGGTCAAGCAGCTGTGCAAATCCATGTCCTGCAAACGCCGAACATTCAGCTCCGCGATTTGGTCGTTGCATTTCCAGAGCTTTTTCAGTTCCTCGAAGGACATACTCTGGAGCTTCCGGCAGATTTCCTCCGTATGGGGAAGGAACGCCGGCAGATCACGGTATAGAAAGCTGTCTGTATCCACGTTCATTTTCTTTGCCGGGGAAATGATGATTCTCATGCCTTACTGCTCCCCTGCCAGATAGGCAAGAATCTCAGCAGCGTTGGTATCCGGCTTGACTTTGGGCATGACCTTTTCGATGATGCCCTGCTCATCGATGATGTAGGTCGTGCGAACCACCCCCAAACTAACAAAACCAAACACCGTCATGACCTGCCAGCCACCACACGCCTGCAGCGCCAGCAAGGCCC